>JAQCGR010000162.1 GCA_027619995.1 Pseudomonadota bacterium
CTTCTTCATCGCGCGTGTCCCAGGCGGCCGGTGGCATGTGGGTCCAACCGTGATGGGCGATCTCGTGCCCGGCCTCCGCGATACGGGAAGCGATGTCCGGGTAGGTCTCGATGGTAAAGCCGGGCGTGTACCAGGTCGCGCGGATGCCACGATTTTTCAGCAGGCCGAGCAGCCGGCGCGCGCCCACCACGCCGAATTCGCCTCGCGAGACGGGTGTGGGCGAGGTCATGCCGCGGGCGATGAAGGGCGAAAAGGTGTCGAAGTCGAACGTCAGGCAGACGATATGGCGCGCCATGGCTTTAATTTCCTCCGTCGTCTGATGGGTACTGTACCCGAGGCAAGGGTAGCCCTGGTATAGTCCTGGGCAAGAGAAAAGATCGGGAGGCGCGTGCGATCATGTTGCGGATCGGGATCGATATCGGCGGCACTTTCACGGACTTCGCCGTTTGGCGTGAAGACGAAGGCGGCTATACCGCGATCCATAGCTTCAAGGTGCCGTCGACGCCGCCCAGCTTCGCCGATGCGGTGCGCGAGGGGCTGGATTCTCTCATCGAGCGATTCGACATTCCCGCCGACGAGGAAATACTTCTCGTGCATGGGACGACCGTCAGCACCAATGCGGTGATCGAACGGTCCGGACCGCCGCTCGCCTTTCTCACGACCAAGGGCTTCCCGGATATTCTGAACCTGCAGCGGCTGCGCCTGGAAAAGCCTGTCGACATGTTCAGCAATCGCCCCCCGTCGCTGATCCCGCGCGAACTGGTCTTCGAGATCGACGAAAGAATCCTGGCGGATGGCAGTGTCGATCGGCCCATCGATGCGGCGGAGGTCGCGGCGGCGGCCCTCGCCGCCAAGGAAGCCGGCGCCACGGGCATCGCGGTTTGCTTCCTGAACAGTTATCGCAACCCGGCGCACGAGAACGCCGCCGGTGCGGCGATCGCGGCGGTTGGCAACGGGCTCGACGTCACCCTTTCGAGCGCGCTCTGGCCCCAGCAGAACGAGTACGAGCGCGCGATCGTCGCCGTTCTCAATGCCTACGTGAAGACGGCTATTTCCAGCTATGTCGCCGAGGTCGAAGAGTATCTGCACGAGCGTTTGCCGCGCGCACGACTGTTCATCACACGGTCGAACGGCGGTGTGATGGCCGCCAGGGTCGCCTATGACGAACCGGTCCATACTCTGCTGTCGGGCCCTGCAGCGGGCGTGACGGCAGCCTGTTTCGTCGGTGAGATGGTGGGTTCGCCCAACCTGCTGACCATGGATATGGGCGGCACCAGCACCGATATGTCGTTGATCCGCGACTGCCTTCCGCAGGTGTCGAGCCAGGCGGAGGTCGGCGATTTTCCGCTGATGATGCCGGTGACGGCGATCGAGGCGATGGGCGCCGGCGGCGGGTCCATCGCCTGGATGGACGGGCCCGTCCTGAAGGTCGGGCCGAAAAGTGCGGGGGCACGGCCGGGCCCTGCCTGCTACGGCCAGGGGGGTAAAGCGCCGACGCTTTCCGACGCCTATCTGCTATGCGGGTATCTGAATCCCGATTTCTTCCTGGGCGGCCGCATGGGGCTGCGCGAGGATCTGGCGGAGGCGGCGATGCGGCCGTTGGCCGAGGCGATGAATGTCGACGTTGTGACGGCGGCGGAAAGTTGCGTCGCGGTCGCATCCTCGAACATGCTGACCAAGGTGCTGCCCTTCCTGGCGCGGCTCGGTGTCAGCCCGCGCGAACTCACCCTGGTGCTGTTCGGTGGGGCGGGGGCGGTGCATGGACCGTTGTTGGCCGACGAGGTGGGCATCGACCGGGTTCTGGTGCCGCGCACACCGTCTGTCTTCTGCGCCTTTGGGGGCATCGTATCGGACCTAATGCACGACGCGGTGCGGACCGTTCACGGATTGAATATAGAGTCGAAGGATCTCATCGCGGCATTCGGCGAAATCGCGGGCGAGGCGCGATCCTGGCTCGCGGAACAAGTCGAACCGGAATGGTTGGGGGAAACCCATCTCGAGTATCACGCCGAGATGCGCTATATTGGCCAATCCTTCCAAGTCGACGTATCCTTGCCCGAGACTTTGGCCGCCGCGGGCGATATGCGGGCCATCTCGGACGCGTTTCACCGCGAGCACGAACGCCTGTTCAACCACTGCGATCCGGGTGCGGCGGTCGAATTCACCCAGCTTCGAGTCCGCATTCGCGGTCGTATGCGGGTTCCGGGGCGGGACGGTCTCGCGGTTGCCGAAAGCATCGAGGAAGCCAAGGTCGCGGTGCGCCGCGCGCGATTCGGCGGCCGGTGGCGCGACGATGTCGGCGTTTTCCGGCGCGAACGGCTGGCACCGGGGAATAGGGTTCCGGGCCCGGCCATCATCGAACAGGTCGATGCCACGGTTCTTGTGCCGCCGGCCTATTCGGCCGAAGTTGGAGAATTCGGCGATCTCATGCTCGTGAAGGAGGGCTGACCGATGGATCCCGTCCGTACCGAAGTGATGAAGAATCGTTTCGCGGCGATCGTCGAAGAGGGCTCGTCCATCGCGTACAGAACAGCCCATACGACCTTCGTGAAGATGACGCAGGATTACCAGGTCGCCCTCGCGACGCCGGAAGGGGAATATTTCGCCTATCCCTACATGTCCGGAGTCACCAATTTCATCGGCCTCTCGCTGCGTGCGACGATCCGGGAAATCGGGGTCGAAAACATGTCGCCCGGCGATATCGTGATCTGCAACGATCCCTTCGGCAGCGAAGGGATGTGCACCCACACGATGGATATCCATCTGCTGAAGCCGATTTTCCACGGCGCGCGAATCGTCGGCTTCGCCTGGGCCTTCATTCATGCCTCGGATGTGGGCGGCGCGGTGCCGGGAAGCATTTCGCCGACCAGCACCGACGTCTTCCAGGAAGGCATCCGGATGCGCGCGACCTTCCTGTACCGGAAGGGCGAATTGAATGAGCAATTGCTCATGATCTTCCGCGACAACTGCCGCATCCCCGATCAGAACTGGGGCGATCTTCAGGCCATGATCGCGGCCCTCAAGACGATGGAACGGCGATTGGTCGAACTGTGCGACAAGCACGGCGTGGAAGAGATCGAGGGCGGCATTCGCGACGCCATGGACTTCGCCGAAATGAAGGCGCGGTCGGTGATCGCCGCCATCCCGGACGGGGAATGGGTCTTCGGCGACTATCTGGAGGGGGTAAGGAATCCCGAGGATACGATATTCGTCCAGGCCCGAATGACCGTGCGCGGCGAGGAGGTCTGGCTCGATTTCACAGGCAGCGATCCGCAAGTCCAGGCGGCGCTGAATTTCGTCACCGGCGACAGCAGCCATCCCTTCCTCGGCCTTGCCATCATCAATTACGTGCTGACGATGGAGCCGGATATTCCGATCAACAACGGGATCATTCGCCCCATTCATACCCATGCCCCCAAGGGCACGATCGCCAACGCGGTCTTTCCCGCGGCCATGGGCAACCGCTGGGTCACGGTCATGCGCGTCTTCGATGCCGTGCTCGGCTGCCTGAACCAGGCTCTCGGCGGCGGGCCGGTCACGGCGGGCGCGGGCCAGGGGGGAATCATCCTCTGCGCCTTCAAGGACCCGGCGACCGGGCTGCGCAAGGCCTCGGTCGTTCAGCCGCTGATCGGCGGCTCCGGCGGGCGCAGCAGCGCCGACGGGATCGACGGCGTCGACGGACCGTTCGGCTTTCTGCGTTCCACCCCCGTGGAAGCGATCGAAGTGGACACGCCGCTGATCATCCGCCGCTTCGCGTTGCAGCCCGACAGCCTGGCGGCGGGCTATCACCGCAGCGGGGCCGGTGTGGTGATCGATATGGAGAATACGGATGTCGAGGTCTTGTTCACGGTGCGAGGTCTCGACCGTTTCGTTCTTCGGCCCTGGGGCACCAATGGTGGGCACGCGGGCACCACGGGCCGGGCGATCCTGAACCCCGGGCGCGAGGACGAGCGGGATATCGGCAAGATCAAGGTGTTGGAAATCGGCTATGGCGATGTCCTGCGCATGATGACGCCGGCGGGTGGCGGCTATGGCGATCCGTTGGATCGAGAGGTCGATCGGATCATGGCCGATCTGCGCTCGGGCCTGCTGTCGCGTGGCCGCGCCGAATCGGATTACGGTCTGGTTTTCGCCGGCGATGCCGTCGACGAGGCGGCGACCGCCGACCGGCGCCGGGCATTGCGCGCGGCTCGGGGGCCGGTGGCGGCTTTCGTCTATGGCCCTGAACGCGACGCCCATGACCGGATTTGGCCACGAGCGCTCAGGGCGAAGCTGGCCGAGCGGGCTTTGACCCTGTCGCCGGCCTTGCGCAATCACATGCTCGACGACGTGCGCGACAGCCTGCGCGCCGCCGACAAGACCGTGGACGAGGCGGTGTTGGACGCGGCGGTTGCCGCCTGGATCGCCCGGCACGGTGCGATGCGCGGGCGAGAAAAGACGGATCGCGTCGCGGCGGAATAGCGCGGCGCCGTTATCCCGTCTTCGTCAGGCGCGCCATGCCCTTCTCCAGATCGGCGATGAGATCGTCCGGATCTTCAAGGCCGGCATGGTAGCGGATGGTCGGGCCGGGCATGGTCCAGCCGGTCACTTCGCGTCCTGCTTCGGGATGGGTCGGCAGGACCAGACTCTCGAACCCGCCCCAACTGAAGCCGATCCCGAACAGCTCGTAACCGTCGATCATGGCGGCGACAGCCGCTTCCGACGCGTCCTTGAAGACCACGCCGAACAGACCGCTGGCTCCCAGAAAATCGCGCTTCCATATGGCGTGACCGGGGCAAGCGGCCAGGCCGGGATGCAGGACGCGATGGACTTCGGGGCGCGAAGCGAACCAGTTCGCCAGTTTTAGACCGGTTTCCTGGTGACGGGTCAGACGCAATCCCAGAGTGCGGATGCCGCGTAGCGCCAGATAGCAATCGTCGGGGCCCGGAGGTGCGCCTAGGTCGCGGGCCGCCGCGCGGACGATCGGAAAAACCTCTTCAGTCATGGAGATGGACCCCATCATGGCGTCCGAATGGCCGACGATATATTTGGTCGCAGCCTGGATGGAGACGTCTGCGCCATGGGCGAAGGGCTTGAACAGGACGGGCGAGGCCCATGTGTTGTCGATCACGACCTTCGCGCCGATGGCGTGAGCCGCGCTCGCGATCGCGGGCAGATCCTGAACTTCGAAGCTGCCCGAACCGGGGGATTCGCAATAGACGACCTTTGTGTTCGCGCGCAACAGATCGGCAATATCCGCGCCGGTCATGGGGTCGTAATACTGAACATCCACGCCGAATCGCCGCAGTGTGTCGTTAAAGAAGCGGCGCGCCGGGCCATACACGCTGTCGACGACGAGCATGTGATCGCCCGTTTTCAGAAAGCCGATGACGCCGGCGATGATCGCGGCCAGGCCCGATGCGGTGGCGACGCAGTGCGGCGCGCCCTCCAGGTCGGCGATCGCTTCTTCCAAGGCCCTCGACGTGGGTGTGCCCAACCGGCCATAGAAATGCGCCCTGTAGGGGTCCGACTGCGCGGCCTTCATATCGGCGAGGCTGGGAAAGAGAACCGTCGAACCGTGATAGACGCCCGGATTGACGAAGCCGTGCTGTCGTTCGGGGTGCCGTCCCGTATGGACGATATGCGTGTCGGGCTTCATGGCGTCCTCATTTTTCGGGTTCGTCGCAATGGTGGCCTTCCGGCCGGACCTTGGCGATCATTTCAATCCGGTCAATCCGGTCAGCTCGCGCTCCCGCTTGGCCAGCCAGGGCCCGTATTGCCGGGGCCATAGAGCAAAATCGGGATCGGCGCCCAAGGCCCGCGCCGCATGCAGCGCCCAGTTCGGATCGGCCAGCATCTCACGCGCGACGGCGATCAGATCGGCGTTGCCCGCGCGCAAGATGGCCTCGGCGTCATGGGGGTCGCGGATCAGGCCGAGGCCGACGGTGGGAATGCCGGTTTCCCTGCGCACGGCCTCGGCATAGCGAACTTGGCTGCCGAAGGATGGCGGACGCATTGTCGATCTGGCGGCGACGGCAACGCCGCCCGAGGAGCAGTCGATGGCATCCACGCCGCGCGCGGCGAGTTCGCGCGCCAGGACGCAGCTGTCCTCGACGTTCCAACCCTTGATGCCGGCCTCGCCATGCGCATCCACGATCGAGAGTCGGTACAGGAAAGGATTGGCGGATGGCCAGTTAGCACGCACGGTTTCGGCGATTTCCAGTGCGAGACGCATGCGACCTGCGCGATCTCCGCCATAAAGATCGCTTCGCGTGTTGCTGATGGGGGACAGGAAGGCGTGGACCAGATAGCCGTGGGCGCCGTGCACCTCGATCGCGCGATAGCCGGCATGGGCGGCCCGGGCCGCGGCTCGGCCGTAGGCGATGACAATTTCCTGAATCTCATGAACCGACAGGGCGCTTGGAGCAGGCCAGCCGTCGCCGGCGGGTTCGTCCGTCGGACCCACGGTCCGCCACGGCTCTCCATCGGGGTCGCCCGGGCGCAAGGGCTGGTAGTCATGCCAGGGCAAGCCTCTGCTGCCCTTGCGTCCGGCATGGCCGAGTTGAATGCCCGGCACGGCACCTTGGTCTTCGATGAAAGCGGTGATCCGTTTGAGAGGCGCGATCTGGCTGTCGGACCATAGCCCGAGATCGCCGTGGGTGATGCGTCCCTCGGGTGTAACGGCCGTCTGTTCGGTGAAGACGAGACCCGCGCCGCCAAGCGCCAGTCGCCCCAGATGGACGAGATGCCAATCGTTCGCGACACCGTCGACGGCGGAATATTGGCACATGGGCGAGACGACGATGCGATTGCGCAGCACCGTGTCGCGAAATCGGATCGGACTGAACAGAAGCGGCGTATCGCCGCCGTTCGGAGGCAAGAAACCCTCAGCTTTCGATCGGCAGGTCGTGGCGGCGTCCCCATTCGTCCCAGGATCCGTCATAGACGGCCCAGTCGTCCTTGCCGACGAGATTCAGACCGGCGGCGAGAATGCAGGCGGTTACGCCAGAACCGCAGGACAGGGTCAACGGCTTTTCGAGATCGACGCCGGCGGCGTGGAATTTCTCCGCGATCTGTTTGGGTGGAAGGAACGTCTTGGTCTTGGCATCGAGCAGATCGGCCCAATAGACGTTAACGCTGCCCGGAATCCGGCCGGCGCGCACGCCGGGATAGGGATCCGATTCCGTTCCCGCATAGCGGCCGGGCGTTCGGGCATCCACGACCTGTTCGCGCCGGCTGTCGATATTTCCCAGCACGTCTTCGGCCAGGCGGACGAGATCGCGCCTTGCGGCGGCCGGCTTGAAGGTCGTGGGCTGGGGGCGGGCCTCGCCGGATTCGACCTCATGGCCCTCGGCGAGCCATTTGACGAAGCCGCCGTCGAGAATCCGGACGTTGTCATGGCCGTATATGCGGAACATCCACCAGACTCGAGCGGCACTATAGAGACCGCGGGTGTCGTAAACGACGATGCGGTTCTCATTGCCCAGGCCCAGGGCGCCGACCTTGCGGGCGAAGATCTCGGCGTCGGGCAGCATATGACCGAGTTCGTGATCGGGATCCGCTACGTCGTCGATGTCGAGATGGACGGCGCCGGGAATATGGCGTTCGGCAAATTCGGCGCGCGCATCGCGCTTCAATTCCGGCAGATGCCAGGTGGCGTCGACGATTCGGAGATCG
>JAQCGR010000163.1 GCA_027619995.1 Pseudomonadota bacterium
CGTAGCCCGCGCCGACGAATTCGATCTCATTGCCCGAAAACACCACATCGCCCGACTCGAGGGCTTGGTGCTTGCCGTCGATCCAGGCAATGACCGTTCCGTTCCGTATCAGGGTGCGCACCGCAAACTCCTGTCTGAAGAGAGGCGAGGATCAGGTTTGTCGCCAACCGAGCCAAGGCTATCCGTCATGCCAATGCTCGCGCGCGACGAAACGGCCGGCCGCCTCCGCGTCCCAGTGGAGGCCCAGCGCGGCGACGAGCCCGGCCAGCTGTTCGAGATCGCCAGCGACGAGACCATCCGAGTCGATTTCGTGGACCGCCGCCCCGGACTCCTCCCCCCAGGCCACCAGGGCATCCAACCGGTCGCGATAGGCCGCGATCACCGCGCGCCAGAAATCCGGGTCTTCCGAATGCTGGCGCATGAAGGGCGTGCGCAGGCAGGAGGCGAGGATTCCCGATTCGTCGCGCCGCACAATCACCCAGCGCGCTTCGGGGAAGGCGGTTCGCCATATCGGCCAGAGCAGCGCCGTCTTGGCATCCTTGAACAGCCAGGGCCGCGTGCCGGCGTAGCCCTGCTTCTCGAGCGCCGCGAGGATGGGTGCCGCCAGTCCCTCAACCTGGGGCAGCGCTGCGAGTTCTGGCAGTTTTGAAATACCCAACGGATCGCAATCCAAGGCATGAAGGAGTCGCTTCGTGACCCCTTCCCGCAGTGCCAGGTTCTCGAAATAACCTTTGGGATTGTGCGGATCACCCGCCAGGGTCCGACCGACCCAGGCGCCCGACAGCGCGAGCAGGCCGGCAACCATGGAGGTACCCGAACGCGCCATGCCCGTCACCAGAATCGGACGGTCGCGTTGGTCGGTCGATGGATTCATGCGATAATATGCTTGTCGGTCGGCTTGAACGACGGCCCGGCGCCGCGGTCGGCGCGCCGCCCCCCGGGCCGGGAAGGGGGATAGGATGATCGCAACCGGAACCCTAAACAGTCACGCCCTTCGGCGCGAGCGGTGGGCGATGCTTCGCGTGATCGTGGCGGTCTGCGCGGCGATCCTCCTCGCGGGCTGCTACGAGGTCGATTCCGATTTCATCGGACCAGACGAGGCGCAATTCATCGCCGGCCTCGCCGGGACCTTCCTACCGGGCAACGAATACCATTATCGGCGGACCGACCCCGACGGCAGCGTATCGAGCGGCACGTTTCGCGCCGTCTGGCTCCACAGCAACACCTAGCCTTCTCCAGGTTCGCGCGGACGACGGCGGCCTCTACGCCCTGTACTACTGGTTCACGCCTCAAGACGGGTACTGGAGCATGGACGTCAACGAGGACACGGTCTATTCGCTCGCCGCCGCCTACGGCGTCACAATCGATCCCGAGTTCATGTATATCGAAGGTCAGGCGGATCGGGTCCGCTCTTTCCTCTTCGCCCATGGCCCCGAGCATCTGATTCGGTACTAGCTCCGCGGTCAAACAATCGCTCTCCCCCTTGGCAAATTCGGGGGGAGGCGGCATTGTGTCGCGCGAAGAAGTTCGGAGGGTTTCGAGTCGCCGGACCAGGACGCGCCAAGGATCCGCCAGGGTTCTCGCGGCCGGCCCGGCCTCACAAGATCGTGGACCAGAGGAGACGGGTTCGAGATGCGAATCGCCGTAGCGAAAGAACGCCGGGATGGTGAGCGGCGCGTCGCCGCAACCCCTGATTCGGTCAAGAAGCTGATCGCCCTGGGCGCCGAGGTTGCGATCGAAACCGGCGCGGGCGCGGGCGCATCCATCGCCGACACGGCCTTCGAAGCGGCCGGCGCCGTGATCGCCAAGGACTATGCCGCGGCCGTCGCCGGCGCCGATATCCTGCTCAAGGTGCGGGCGCCGCTGACCAAGGCGGAAACGCGCGGCAAGGACAAAATCGACGAAATTTCCCCCCTGCCCAAGGGCTGCTGCGTGATCGGCATGCTGGCGCCCCATGGCGATCCCAAGGCGCTCGACGCCTATGCCGCCCAGGGCGTGACGGCCATGACCCTGGAACTGACGCCGCGGATCACCCGCGCCCAGTCCATGGACGTGCTGTCCTCCCAATCCAATCTGGCCGGCTACAAGGCGGTCATCATCGCCGCCGACCATTTCGACCGGGCCTTCCCGATGATGATGACGGCGGCGGGCACCATTCCGCCCGCCCGCGTCGTGATCGTGGGCGCCGGCGTCGCCGGGCTGCAGGCGATCGCCACGGCGCGCCGCCTGGGCGCTATCGTCTCCGCCTTCGACGTCCGCGCCGCCGCCAAGGAACAGGTGCAAAGCCTGGGCGCGAGTTTTGTCGAGGTCGAAGGGGCCGAGAACCTGGAGACGGCCGGCGGCTACGCCAAGGAGGCAGGCGAAGACTACAAGAAGCGCCAGGCCGCGGCCCTGGCCGAGCATCTGAAAAAGCAGGATATCGTCATCACCACGGCGCTGATTCCGGGGCGCCCCGCGCCGCGCATCGTGACCGAGGAGATGATCAAGGGCATGAAGCCGGGTGCGGTCATCGTCGATATGGCGGTCGAGGCCGGCGGCAACTGCGATTTGAGCAAGCCGGACGAAATCGTCGAGGCCCATGGCGTGCGCATCATCGGCCAGACCAATCTGCCGAGCAGCCTGGCCATCGATGCCAGCCAGTTCTACGCGCGCAACCTGGTCGCCTATCTGACGCCGCTGATCGACCCGGAGAGCAAGACCGTCAAGCTCGACTGGGAGGACGAGATCGTGGCCGCCACGGTTCTGACCCATGACGGCAAGATCGTTCACCCGGATTTCGCCGCCACAGCCAAGGCACCGGCGGCAACGGCCGAGAAACCGGCCGCCGAGAGCCCTTCCAACAAAGCTGCCGCTGCCGAACCCGCTTCCACCGAACAAGGAGCCTGAGCGATGGATCCGGTCGATTTCGCCGATTCCGCCTATAAGCTCTCGGGCGAGGCATCGCGCCTTGCCGAGCGCCTGGCCGAACTGGCCCAGCGCGCGACCTATGCCGATGCCGGCTCCGCCGCCGCGGCGACGGCCGGGAGCGGTTCGGCCGATGTCTTCCTCATGGGCTTCACCGTCTTCGTCCTGGCCATCTTCGTCGGCTATTACGTCGTCTGGCACGTCACCCCGGCCCTGCATTCCCCGCTGATGAGCGTGACCAACGCGATCTCCAGCGTGATCGTGGTCGGCGCCCTGATCGCGGCCGGGCCGGCGGATTTCAACATCTCCCAAGTCTTCGGCTTCATCGCCGTCACCCTGGCTTCGATCAACATATTCGGCGGCTTCATCGTGACGCAGCGCATGCTGCAGATGTTCCGCAAGAAGCAGCGCTAGGCGAGGCCCGGACCGATGAGCGCAACAGCTTCCACCCTCGCCTATCTGATCGCGTCGATCTGTTTCATCATGGCCCTGCGCGGCCTGTCCTCGCCCGAGACGGCGCGGCGCGGCAACCTGCTGGGCATCATCGGCATGGTGATCGCCGTGGTGACCACCCTGGCCTCGCCCGAGGTCGTCAGCTACACGACGATCATCGCGGGCATCGTCATCGGCGGCACGATCGGCACGGTGATCGCCCGGCGGATCGAGATGACCGCCCTGCCCCAGCTCGTCGCCGCCTTCCACAGCCTGGTCGGCCTCGCCGCGGTCTTCGTCGCCGCGGCGGCCTTCCACACGCCCGAGGCCTATGGCATCGGGGTTTCCGGATCGATCCACGCCTCGAGCCTGATCGAGATGAGCTTGGGCACCGCGATCGGCGCCATCACCTTCACCGGCTCGATCATCGCCTTCGGCAAGCTGCAGGGGCTGGTCAGTTCCAACCCGCTGTCCTTCCCCGGCCAGCACATCCTGAATCTCGCGCTGGGCATCCTCCTGGCCCTCCTGATCGCGCTCTTCGTGAGCGGCGAATCGGGCTTCCTGTTCTGGATGATCGTCCTGCTGTCCCTGATCCTGGGCGTCCTGCTGATCGTGCCGATCGGCGGCGCGGACATGCCGGTCGTCATTTCCATGCTCAATTCCTATTCGGGTTGGGCGGCCTGCGGCATCGGCTTCACCCTGGGCAACAACCTGCTGATCGTGACAGGCGCCCTGGTCGGCTCCTCGGGCGCGATCCTCAGCTACATCATGTGCAAGGGCATGAACCGGTCCTTCTTCAACGTCATCCTGGGCGGCTTCGGCGGCGAAGGGGTGGCGGCCAGTGGCCCCGACCTGGGCGACAAGACCGTGAAGTCGGGCAGTGCCGAGGATGCCGCCTTCATCCTCGAGAATGCCGGCTCGGTCATCATCGTGCCCGGCTACGGCATGGCTGTGGCCCAGGCTCAGCAAGCCCTGCGCGAGATGGGCGATATCCTGAAGTCGCGCGGCGTCACCGTGCGCTACGCCATCCACCCCGTCGCCGGGCGCATGCCGGGGCATATGAACGTGCTGCTGGCCGAGGCCAACGTGCCCTATGACGAGGTGATGGAACTGGACGAGATCAACCGCGATTTCTCCTCGACCGACGTCGCCTTCGTGATCGGCGCCAACGACGTGACCAACCCGGCCGCCAAAACCGACCCGAGCAGCCCGATCTACGGCATGCCCATCCTGGACGTGGAGAACGCGCGCACCGTGCTGTTCAGCAAACGCTCCCTCGCCAGCGGCTATGCCGGCGTCGACAACGAGTTGTTCTACCGCGACAACACGATGATGCTGTTCGGCGACGCCAAGAAGATGTGCGAGGACGTGGTCAAGGCGCTGGGATAAAGGCCCCTCGGGCCTCTCGCACGGACACTCGCGGACACGAGCCGAACCCGAAACGCTTTTTACCCCGAAACGCTTTTTACATGGGCGTTCTGGACGGCGAAGTCGCTTCCCCCAGACATGCGAACGGCCGGGCCCTTGCGGGCACCGGCCGGTCGCCGACTCCTCAGCATGAGGGGTGGGGCGGTTCGGCCGCTTGGCCGCCTGCCCTGCTCGCGCTGTCTAGTAGCCTTCGCGTTCGGCGCGTTTGCGCGCGAGCTTGCGCGCACGACGGACCGCCTCGGCGCGTTCCCGCGCCTTCTTCTCCGACGGCTTTTCATAGTTCCGCCGAAGCTTCATCTCGCGAAAGATGCCCTCGCGCTGCATTTTCTTCTTCAGCGCACGCAGGGCCTGATCAACATTGTTGTCACGAACGATGACTTGGACGATGCTCACTCACCTCCTCTCGAGGCCGCACAATCCGTCCCCCCCGGCCGCCACGCGGCCGGCGCCTGATAGGCATGGTGGAACGGACCGGCCGGAATCTCTCCGGACGGGCCGAATCGGGTGATAGCACGGAGCGGGGTCCCTGCCAAGCCGACCCTTTACGACCCCGTGCTGGCCCGCCATATAGTGTTCATGGCCATACGTAAAATCGCCCGCATGGGCGCCGACATCCTGCGCGAGCCCGCGAGGCCCGTCGCCGACCCGACCGCACCCACGGTTCGCGCCCTCGTGCGCGACATGCTGGAGACCATGGCGGATGCCGAGGGCGCCGGCCTTGCCGCGCCCCAGATCAACGAGCCCTGGCGCATCGTGATCTTCCACGTCCCCGGTGCGCGCGCCACGCGGGAAGGCGAGGGCGAGGAAGGCGAGGGCGAGGAAGCCGAGGTCCCGCTGACCATCCTCTGCAATCCGGAAATCGAGATCCTGGGCGACGAAGAGGAATGGGGTTGGGAAGCCTGCCTCTCCGTCCCCGGCCTCATGGGCATGGTGCCGCGCGCCGCGCGTATCCGCTATCGCGGCGTGACGCCCGAAGGCGAGGTGATCGAGCGCGAGGCCGAAGGCTTCCACGCCCGGGTCGTGCAGCACGAATGCGACCATCTCGACGGTATCCTCTATCCCCAGCGGATGACCGACCTGTCTCTGTTGGGCTTCGCCGAGGAATTCCACCGCGCGCCGCCGGAACTCAGTGGCGAGATCGCGGATGTCGAAGAGGACGAGGAGGAAGCGGCATGAGCTATTCCACCGAATCGCCTCAGGGCGCCGCCGAAATCCGCAAGCTGCGCGACGCCGTGCTTGTTGCCGCCCTCCCTCATGTCCCCTTCGACGGCTGGACCGAGGCAACGCTGGCCCGGGGCGCCGCCGATGCCGGCCTCGCGCCGGAGGAAGCCTCCCGCGCCTTTCCTGGTGGCGCGATCGACGCCATTGCCCATCACAGCCGCCGCGCCGATGCACGCATGTTGGCCGCCCTGGAAGCCGAGACCGGCGAAGGCCAGGAACCCACGGGCCAAAAAAGCAGGGGCATGACGGCGACCGTGCGCCGGGCAATCCAGTTGCGTCTGGAGGCCAGCATGGGCGAGCGCGAGGCGATCCGCCGCGCCCTCGCCATTCTCGGCCGGCCCCAGCACGCGCCACTCGCAGCGCGCCTGCTCTACCGCACGGTCGATGCCATCTGGTACGTGGCCGGTGACAACGCGACCGATTTCAATTTTTACACCAAGCGCGGCCTGCTGGCGGCGGTCTATAGCGCGACCGTGTTGTATTGGCTCGACGACCGGTCGGAGGGCTGCGCCGAGACCTGGGCCTTCCTCGATCGCCGCCTGGCCGATGTGCTGCGCGTGCCCAAGGCCATGGCGCGGGCCGAGCGCCTGATCGGTGGCCTGCCCTCGCCCTTCCGTGTCCTGCGCATGGCACGGAACCGGGCCACGGCCGGATTCCGCCCGCCGGGCCGCTGACCCCGCCGCCACGCCGGCCTCGCCATCTTCGTCCTTGGTTAACCATTTGCTGCGATACAGGTCGGGTGCGCTCTCCTTTGGGCGCGCATCGCCGTCCCGGAGGGGACGGCGCCAGCATGGATGGCGAGCAGGCCATGAAGATCGGCGAGACAAAAACCGCCCCTTATCTCCGCAGCCTGAGCCGCGCCGCCGCCCCATCGGCCGGCGGGTCCAATCAGGCTGCGGCAATGGCGGCAGCAGCGGATTCGGTGGCCGTCATGGGCATCCCGGAGACCGAACTGACCCCCAAGGTGCGTGCTGCAATCATGGGATTGCTGGACGAGGTCCAGCGCCTGCGCGACGAATTGCGCCAAAGCGTGAAACGCATCGCCTATCTTGAGCGGTTGGCCGACCAGGACAGCCTGCTGCCGGTGATCAACCGGCGGGCCTTCGTCCGCGAACTCTCGCGCATGCTCTCCTTCGGGGAACGCTACGGTATCGTCAGCAGCGTGCTCTATTTCGACATCAACGGCATGAAAGCAATCAACGATACCCACGGCCATGCCGCGGGCGACGCGGCTCTGGCCCAGGTGGCCGAATTATTGGCCGAGAATATCCGCGAATCGGATGTGGTCGGCCGCCTTGGTGGCGACGAATTCGGCGTGATTCTGACCCAGGCGGATATCGCCGTTGCCCATGAGAAGGCGGCCAGCCTGGCCGCCGCGATCGAGGATGCACCGCTGATCTGGAAAGGGCGCGAAGTCTCGGTCGGCGTGGCCTATGGCGCCCAGGTCTTCGGCGCGGGAGACAATGCGGACCGCGTGCTCGATGCCGCCGACCGCGCCATGTATCAGCGCAAACAGGCGACCGTCGGCGCGCGCAGCGCCTGATCGTGAGTAGCAACACGTCAGGGAACCCGGATCACGGTCGGGACGTCGACGTCAGGCCGTCCCTGTTCGCCTGCTAGAGCATTTTCC
>JAQCGR010000164.1 GCA_027619995.1 Pseudomonadota bacterium
GGCGTCGTTCGTGCCCGTCGCCGCGCAGCGCGACAGATCGAGTCCGAAGCCCAGTTCGCGCAGCATCTCGACCTCCCAACGGATATAGGCCTCGGCCCAGACCTCGCCCGCCAGGGCCTCCAGCAGCGCACCGAGACCGTCATAGGCCCCCGGATGGGGCTCGCGTTCGGGCATGACCGCTTCCGTCACCGCGCAGGCCGAGGACAAGCCCGCCAGGCGTTGGGCATCGTCCAGCAGCGCGGCGCCAGGCGCGCCGGCCGGTTCGCAGGCGAAGGTGCCCAGCTGATCCACCATGCGCGCGCGCCAGACCGCCTTCACCCGGTTGCCGGGTTGGAGCATGCCGCGCTTGCTCCGCCCCGCGCCGCCGTGCACCAGGCCGGCATGGCGACCGTGGCCATGGGTCAGCAGCATGACGATCGCGGCGCTCTCGCCATGCGCGCGCACCGACAGCACGATGCCGTCGTCGGTCCATTCCATGGCAGCCGAACTCCCTTTTTTGCTGTCTTGTTGCTTCCAGGCCGCTACGGAAGCCATGATCGCCGCGCCCGGTCAACGGGCTATCCTCCGCGCCCCTCTTCCATGTCGGCAGAATGCTCAGCAAACACCCCAAACGAGTGATCGACCCCGAACAGCGCCGCGGCGTCCCGCTGACCGTCACCCTGGCGCTCGCGGTTGGCCTGCTGGTGCTGGTCGGCGTCGGCGGCGTCCTCGTCATGGGCATCTATACCAGCGCGGCCAATACCTTTTCTCTCGTGCGCGAGAATATCGAGATTCTGATCGACGCCGCCGAAAGCAAGGTGCGCGACGAATTGCGCCCGGCGTCGCGCCAGCTCCGTTACTTGAGCGACCAGATCGCCCAGCGCCGCCTCGATCCCGCCAACCGGCCGCGTCTCCAGGACCTGTTCGAGGGCGCCATGTCGGCCGCGCCGCAGATCCATTCACTCGCCTTCTTCAACACCCGTTACGAGGCGGTGGTGGTCGACCGAACGAAATGGCGCGTTTCGCTGTTCCACCAGTCGATGGCCGATAACGCCGAAGTACGCACGGTGGTCGAAGCGGCCTCTGCGAGACGGGCGCCTGCCTGGGGCCCGCCGACCTGGATCGAACGCTACGGCGACACCTTCGTTGCCACGCGCCAACCGGTCTGGCGCGACGACAAGTTCCTGGGCGTCCTGGTCGCCACCTTATCCGTGGGCGATCTGTCCCAGGCCATGGTCAGCATCATTGCCGGCAACGGCAAGGCCACGGGCTTCGTGCTCTACGGCCGCGATCAGGTTCTCGCGCATCCGGCGCTGGTCCGAAAAGACGGCCGCCAGACAGATCGTGCAAAGCCGCTGCCGACGGTTGAAGATTTCGACGACGGCGTTCTGGCCTCCATGTGTGGTCCGACGACCGGTATCCGCTCTACATCAAGATGCGCAAGGGCATCCAGGGCCATGCCGTCGATGCCTTCGGCACCACCTATCTTTACGTCTATCGGGAACTCGCCGGCTATGGCCCGAAGCCCTGGCTCGTCGGCGGCTACGTCAATCGCAACATCATCGACGAGGAGCGCCGCCGCCTCTTCCTCATGGCCAGCGTGGGCGCAGGGGCGCTCGTCTTGTCGCTGCTGATTTCTCTTCTTCTGGCTCGGCGCATCGCCGGGCCCGTGGTTCGGCCCGCAGCCGCTGCGGCTGAAGTCAGCCGTGTCGATCCGGAGAAGGTTGAGCCTCTGCCCGGTTCCATTTTCCGTGAGCTCAACGAGCAGGCCCGAGCCTTCAATGCCATGCTGCGCGGGGTTCGCTGGCTGGAAATCTATGTCCCGCGCCGACTCGTCGAACGCTTGATGACCGAGGGCGCCGAAGGCGAAATGGCCACGGAAGCGCGCATCGTCACCATCATGTTCACGGATATCGTCGGCTTCACCCGCTATTCGGAGGGCCGCAGCGCGGCGCAGGTCGCCGCTTTCCTGAACCGCCATTTCGCCATGGTTGCCGAAGCGGTCGAGGTGGAGGGCGGCACCGTCGACAAATTCATCGGCGATTCCGTCATGGCCTTCTGGGGTGCGCCCGAGGCCCAGCCCGACCATGCCGAGCGCGCCGTGAGGGCAACCCGCGCCATCGCCGGTGCGCTCAAGATCCTGAACGAGCGGCGGCGAGCCCAGGAAAAACCGCCCATTCGCATGCGCATCGGCCTGCATGGCGGCCCCGTGGCGGTCGGCAATATCGGCGCGCCGGGGCGCATGAACTACACCATCGTCGGCGATGCCGTGAACACGGCCAACCGGGTGGAGGAGATCGCCAAGACGATCATGACGCCCGAGGACAATATCTGCGCTCTGGCAAGCGACGCGGTGATCCATGCCCTGGGGGAAGATCCTGCCGCCGAGCCTGTCGGCGAATTCGCCGTGCCTGGCCGGGTCGAGCCGGTTAGCATTTTTCGCCTTGCCTGACCGCGCCAGGCCTGATCACGCCTGGCCTGACCATCTCGGGACAGGCGCAACGGATAGGCTCTGATCAGGTTTCGAAATCCAGACCCATTTCGCGGTAGCGGGCCGGATCGTCGACCCAATTTTCGCGCACCTTCACGAACAGGAAGAGATGGATCCGGCGATCGAGCAGGGTCTCCAACTCCTTGCGCGAGGCCGCGCCGATCTCCTTGATCCGCGCGCCACCGCGGCCCAGCACGATGGCCTTCTGGTTCTCGCGACGGACATAGATCACTTGGGCGATCCGGGCACTGCCGTCCTTGCGCTCCTGCCAGTCCTCGGTCTCGACCGTCAGGGCATAGGGCAGTTCCTCATGGAGCTGGAGGAACAATTTCTCGCGCGTGATTTCGGAAGCCAGCAGGCGCATCGGCATGTCGGCGACCTGATCCTCGGGATAGTGCCAGGGACCTGCCGGGACATGCGCCGCAAGATAGTCGCGCATATCCGAAACCCCGTCGCCGGTCAGCGCCGAAATCATGAAAATCTCTTCGAACAAGCCGGTCTCATTGTAACGCTCGACCAATGCCAGAAGCGCCTGCGGCTTGATCTTGTCGATCTTGTTCAGCAGCAGGATGGCCTTGCCGCCGGCCTCGCGCATCCCTTCCAGGATGAGTGCCACATCGTCGTCCTCGCGCCCGTCCTTGCGTGCAGCCGCGCGCGCCGCGTCGATCAGCAGCACGCGCAGATCGGCGTCCGATGCGCCGGCCCAGGCCGCACGGACCATCGCCCGCTCCAGTCGCCGTTTGGGCGCGAAGATTCCCGGCGTGTCGATATAGGCGATCTGCGACCCGCCATGAATGCCGATTCCCAGCACCCGGGCCCGCGTCGTCTGCACCTTGGGGCTGACGATCGACACCTTGGACCCGACCAGTGCGTTGAGCAGAGTCGACTTGCCGGCATTGGGCGCGCCGATCAGGGCGACGAAGCCGAAGCGCAACCCCGTATCCTTCTCAACCTCCATACCTTTCTCAACACCGGGATTTTTCTCAGCCATTTCCGCCCTTTCCGGACCTTGCGAGCATGGCCGCCGCGGCCGCCTGTTCCGCCACGCGTTTGGAGGCGCCCTCGCCGCGCGCCGGGCTGCTGCCCGCCACCTCGACCTCGACGGTGAAAACCGGCGAATGCGCGGGACCTTTGCGCGCGATCTCACGATAGCGCGGCAGCGGGCGGCCCGATCCCTGCGCCCATTCCTGCAACGCCGTCTTGGCGTCCTGGGGCGGCAGCGGATGCTCCTCCATCAACCTCGGCCATTCGCTTTCGATGAAGCGCCGCGCCGCGTCGAGGCCGCCATCGGCGTAGAGCGCGCCGATGATCGCCTCGCAGACATCGGCGAGAAGCGCGGGATTTTCGCGGCCGCCGCCATCCTCCTCCGTGCGTGACAGCAGGAGCGCCGAGTCGATTTCCGTCTCGCGCGCAATTCGGGCCAGGGTCTCGCGGCGCACCAGGGCGGCGTGGCGGCGCGACAGGTCGCCCTCGCTCTCCGCCGGAAAACGCGCCATCAGAAGATCCGCAACGACCAGCGACAGCACGCGGTCGCCCAGGAACTCGAGGCGTTCGTTATCGACCAAAAGCCCGGCTTCCTGGGCCGCGCTGCGGTGGGTCAGGGCACGTTGGAGGCGTTCGGGCTGGGCGAATTCGTGACCCAGTCGAGCGGCCAGAGCTTCGAGCGAGAGCGCTTGCCGGGCCACTACCGGACCGGGGTGAACAGCCGGTCGAAGCGGATGGAGCCGGGCCAGTTCCAAACCTCCCAGAGCTTCGCCTTGCCGTTCGTCGAAAAGAACAGGAACTCCGCCCGGCCGATCAAATTCGCGGCAGGAATATAGCCGACACCGTTCAGCACGCGGCTGTCGAGCGAATTGTCACGATTGTCGCCCATGGCGAAATAATGACCCGGCGGCACTGTGTAGACAGCCGTATCGTCAAGCGCGCCCTCATCGCTCATCTCGATAATGGGGTGGCTGACTCCGTTGGGCAGGGTCTCCATATACTGGGGAAGCGCGTGCCCCGTGCCGCCCGGCTCGAAATCGGCGATCCGCTCGCGCTCGACCAGTTGGCCGTTGATGTAGAGGCGCCCGCCGCGCATCTGGATCGTGTCTCCGGGCAGGCCGATAATCCGTTTGATGTAATCGGTCCGGTTGTCGCGCGGCAGTTTGAAGACCGCGACGTCGCCGCGTTCCGGCTGTTCGGCAAAGATACGGCCCGAGAACAGGCCGATGCCGAAGGGCAGGGAATAGCGGCTGTAGCCGTAGGAGAATTTGGAAACGAAGAGATAGTCGCCGATCAGCAGGGTCGGGACCATCGAACCGGACGGAATGTTGAACGGCTCGTAGGCGAAACTGCGGATCAGGATGGCAATGCCGACGGCGTAGAGGACGGTCCGCAGCGAACTGCCGGAGAACCAGTCGCGCAATGAGCCGGTGAGGCCGTGGGAAGTCCTGCGGGCCATGAGTCTCTAAATCGATTCAAAGAAATGGGCGCCGGCGGGCCAATCCGCCCGGGCAGGAAAACGGGGGCGATCAAGCCGCTTGGCGCGGTTCCTGTCAAGGAGAGCCATGGTCAACCGCGCCCGCGAACGCCCCGATCGGCACCCGGACCGGCACCTTGGCCCGCCGGGACCGCCGTGATGATGACGATCGCCTGGGCCATCGGCGGATCGTCGGTGATCGACAGGTCGATCTGCGCGGTCATCCCCGGCGGTAGCAGCTCGGCCAGGCGCAGCGCTGCGCCTCCGGTCAGGGCCATCGTCGGCTTGCCCGAGGGCAGATTGACGACGCCCATGTCGCGCCAGAACACCCCCCGGCGAAATCCCGTGCCGAGGGCCTTGGAACATGCTTCCTTGGCCGCGAAGCGCCGGGCATAGCTGGCCGCGCGGATGGCCGGGCGGCGATCGGAGCGCCGCCGCTCCTCCTCGGTATAGATCCGCGCGAGAAAACGCTCGTCGAAACGCACCAGGGTCTGCTCGATCCGCCGGATATCGACGAGATCGCTGCCCAGGCCGAGGATCATGACCGAGCGCGCCGGACCGGGCGGCTTGTCGTCATGCGCTCATCTCGCCGTCCAACTCGTCGCGCGCCCGGTCCATCAGGGCGCGCATGCGCTTGATCGAGGAATCGAGGCCGCCGAAGATCGCCTCGCCGACGAGGAAATGGCCGATATTCAACTCCATCACCTCGGGCAGCGCCGCGATGGGCGCGACCGTGTCGAAGCTGAGTCCGTGGCCGGCATGGCATTCCAGACCGAGGGTCTCGGTCAGAGCTGCGGCTTCCGCAAGCTGATGCAGCAGTGCCACGCGCCGCTCCCCTTCCGCCTCGCAATAGGCGCCGGTATGCAATTCGACCACCGGCGCGCCCAAGGCGACCGCCGCTTCGAGCTGTTCCCGCGAGGCCTCGATGAAGAGCGAGACACGGATGCCCGCCCGGCCGAGGGTCTCGACATAGGGTTTCAGGTGATCGAACCCGCCGGCAGCGTCCAGGCCCCCTTCCGTCGTCCGCTCCTCGCGCTTCTCGGGCACGATGCAGGCGGCATGCGGCTTGTGGCGCAGCGCGATCTCCAGCATCTCGTCCGTCGCCGCCATTTCGAGGTTGAGCGGCAGGTCGATATCGCGGCTGAGGCGCGCGATATCATGGTCCGAGATATGGCGGCGATCCTCGCGCAGATGCGCCGTGATGCCGTCGGCCCCCGCCTGGGCAGCCTGACGCGCCGCGCGCACGGGATCGGGATGGCGCCCGCCCCGCGCGTTGCGGATCGTCGCCACATGATCGATGTTCACGCCCAGTCTGAGTTTCCGGCTCATGGCCTGCCTCCCGTTCCGATCGGGCCGCTTGCCGGCCCGCGCGATAAACCGATTCTAGGGCATCCGGACCCAAACGGGCAATCGGGACTCGGCGCGACCCCGCTGCGCGCTATGGTCATGCATAGGATGGCGAAGCAATGGCGTAGGCGATCATGAAGAACGATGCCCTTCGGCGGCGCGACCTGCTCGGCGGCCTGGGCGCGATCGCAGCCCTGACGACCCTGCCCGGCACTGTCCTCCGATCCGCCATCGCCGCGCCCGCCGATATGCTGACCCGCCCCCTGCCGACGACCGGCGAGCGGGTGCCCGTGATCGGCATGGGAAGCTGGATCACCTTCAATGTCGGCGCGGACCAGGCCCTGCGCGACACCCGCGCGCAAGTCCTCGCGGCCTTCTTCGCGCGCGGTGGGCGGGTGGTCGATTCCTCGCCCATGTACGGCTCCTCGCAGGAGGTCATCGGCTATTGCCTCGCCCGGGTGCCCGGGGCGGATACTCTCTTCTCCGCCACCAAGGTCTGGACCTGGCTGCAGGGCGACGGGCCGGATCAGATGGCCGAATCCCGGCGCCTTTGGGGAGTACCCGCTTTCGACCTCATGCAGATCCACAATCTGCTCGGCTGGGAGGGCCATCTGGAAACCCTGCTCGCCGACCGCGAGCGAGGTCTGCTGCGCCATATCGGCATCACCACCTCCCACGGCCGCCGTCATGAGGAGTTCGAGGCGATCATGGCGAGCCAGCCCGTCGATACGGTGCAGATCACCTACAATATCGTCGACCGCGAGGCCGAGCGGCGCCTGCTGCCCCTGGCGGCCGAGCGCGGTCTCGCGGTGATCATCAACCGGCCCTTCAAACGCAAGGCGCTGTTCGAGGCCTTCGCGCGGCACCCCCTGCCCGCATGGGCCGCTGAATTCGATGCCGGGAACTGGGCGCAGTTCTTCCTCAAGTTCGTCGTCTCGCACCCGGCGGTGACCTGTGCCATCCCGGCGACGAGCCGGGTCGATCACATGCACGAGAATATGGGCGCGCTCTAAGGCCGCCTGCCGGATGCCGCAATGCGCCGGCGCATGATCGACCATATCGAAAGTCTCTGAACCCGGAACGGAAGACGATTCGTCATGCTGCCCTTCGATGCCGAAACCCTCTACGCCAATCTGGGCCAGTACAATCTGGCCTTCTGGCCCATGCCGATCGTCAACCTCCTGCTGGGTCTCGGCACCATCGGCCTGGCCTTTCGCCCGGTACCGGGCGGCGGGCGCGCGGTCGCGATCGCGTTGGCCGCGTTCTGGATATGGATCGC
>JAQCGR010000165.1 GCA_027619995.1 Pseudomonadota bacterium
AGGGTCTCGTTCATCCAGCGCGCCGAACGGGCGGAGGCCAAGGGGCCGATGCCGATGATGAAAAAGGCGCGCTCTGTGATGCCGTGATCGACCAGCCGCGCCATGTAGCGGCGCAGGGGCGCGAGGTCGAAGGCGAATTGGGTCTGAAAGAAATCCGCCCCGGCCTCGATCTTCGCGGCGAGGCCGCTGGGCGCAAAATTCGGCTCGGGATCGCGTGGCGCATCGGCGCCGCCGATGAACAGGCCGGGGGCCGGATCGACCTTTCGCCCTGACGGCAGCGCGCCGAGATCGCGCAGGTCGCGGGCGGCGCTCATGATCCCCTTGCTGTCCAGGTCGTAGACCGGCTTGGCCTCGGGCTGGTCGCCGTTCTTCATGTCGTCGCCATGCAGGCAGAGGATGTTCGGGATGCCGAGGGCGGCGGCGCCGATCATGTCGGCCTGGATCGCCAGGCGATTGCGGTCGCGTGCCGTGAATTGCAGCACCGGCTCGATCCCTTCGCGCGCCAGGATGGCCGCGGCGGCGAGGGACGACATATGGGTTTTGGCCCCCGCGCCGTCGAGCACATTGACGGCATCCGCCAAGCCCTTGAGACAGCCGGCGCGCTTCAGCACGGCGCCCGGATCGGCCGAATCCGGCGGACCGGTTTCGGCGGTGACGACGAAATGACCGGCGCGGAGCGCGGTCTCCAACCGGCCTGGCGATTTTGAAGTCATGCCTTGGCTCTCCAGCACCTTGCGCAGCTGTCACGTTCGGCCCTGCGAGGGGGTCGGGCTGGCAAGGATGCGACGGCGGTTTGCCTGGGCGCGCCTTTCGGGTGCCTTCTCACGCCCTGGCTTCGATCCGGCGCAATTCCTCGTCCAGAACGGCAAAGCCGAGATCCATGAGGCGGTCGCCCGCTTCGCGCGTATACCAGGCCGCATGGGTCGTCAGGGTGACATTGGGCAGGGTGAAGAGCGGATCGCCCTGGGGCAGCGGTTCGGTGTCGAAGACGTCGAGCCCGGCATGGCCGATTTGCCCGCTCTTCAGGGCGGCGACCAGGGCCTCGGCCTCGACGATCTGGGACCGGGCGGTGTTGATCAGGATGGCGCCCGGCTTCATGCGACCGAGTCGCGCTGCGTCGATCAGGCCCTGCGTTTCGGGCCGCAAGGCCAGATGCAGCGAGACGACATCCGATTCGGCCAGCAGGTCGTCCAACTCGCGCGTTTCGCAGGGCAGGTCGTCGGGCACGCCGCTGCGCGTCCAGGCGAGGACGCGCATGCCCAGGCCATGGCCGATGCGCACCATCTCGCGCCCGATCCCGCCCAGCCCGACCACGCCCAGGGTCCGGCTGCCCAGTTCCAGCCCCATGACCTGTTTCCAGGTGCCGTCGCGCAGGACCCGGTTCATCCGCGCCACCTGCCGGGCGGCGTCGAACATCAGGGCTGTGGCGTGTTCGGCGACCGCGCGGTCGGCGTAGCTGGGCATCCGGCGCAGGCTGATCCCCCGGCGCTCGATTGCCGCCAGATCGGCATGGGTCTCGATCCCGGTCGAGAGATAGACCACCGATTCGAGATCCGGGCAGGCCGCCAGCAAGTCCTCGGAGACATAGACGGCGTAGAGCATGGCAGCCTTGTAGCCCTGCAGCAGCGCGGCGGTTTCTTCGAGGGAGGGCGGATCGCCGACCCGCAACTCGACGCCCGGCACCCGGGCCTGGAGCGCGGGAGTGATCGCCGCCGCCAGATCGGGTGGACAGTCGGGAAAGATTGCCCGTTTCGCCACGGTGGTCTCCTGTTCCGTTCGGTCCGAGTGTTAGCCGCCAAATGTTTAGGGGAAGGCCCGGCGCCGGGCAATCTCGCGACGCCGGATGCCTTGCCGCGCGAACTGCGCTAGCCTGACTCGGGGCTCGAAGGGGGAACCATGCCGGACGCTGGATTGCCGAATATCGGACAGGGCCAAAGCCCGCGTCGACGCGAGGATGCGCGTCTCCTGGCCGGCGCCGGTCGCTATACCGGCGATGTGACGCCGCCGCGCACCGCTCATGCCGCAATTGTTCGCTCGCCCCACCCCCATGCGCGACTTCTCGCACTGGACGTTTCGGCGGCTTCGGGCATGCCCGGTGTGCTGGGGGCCTATACCGCCGGGGATTTGGCCGCGGACGGCGTGCGGCCCATGCCCTGCATCGACTTGATCTTAAACCGCGACGGAAGCCCTTGTGCGGCGCCGCCCTATCCGGTCCTGGCCGAGGGCCGCGTTCGCTTCGTCGGTCAGCCCGTCGCCCTGGTCGTGGCCGAGACCCTGGACCAGGCCCGCGATGCCGCTGAGGCCGTGGCGGTGGACTACGACCCTTTGCCCGCGATCACCGATCCGCGCGCCGCGATCGGGGCCGGCGCGCCCCGCATCTGGGACGAGGCGTCGGATAACCTTTGCGCCGATTGGGGCCTGGGCGATCCGGCTGCGGTCGAGGCCGCTTTCGCCGGGGCGACCCATCAAGTCGAACTGTCCCTGACCAACAACCGGGTAGCACCCGCCTCGCTGGAACCGCGCGGCGCCGTCGGCAGCTACGATCCGGGCACGGGTTGCTTCCATCTCCATTCCGGCTGCCAGGGGGTGCACAACCTGCGCGACTGGATGGCCGAACCCATCCTGGGCGTCTCGCCGGCGCGCCTGCGCGTGACCTGCGACGATGTCGGCGGCGGCTTCGGCATGAAATCCGTGACCTATCCGGAACAGGTTCTCGCGCTCTGGGCGGCGCGCCGGCTCGGCCGTCCGGTCAAATGGATGAGCGACCGGAGCGAAGCCTTCCTCAGCGACAGCCAGGCGCGCGAGCAGGACGTTCGCGCCGCCCTGGCCCTGGACGGGGAAGGCCGCATTCTCGGCCTGCGGGTCGATATCGTCGCCAATATGGGGGGCTGCCTCTCGGGCTTTGCGCCGGCCGTGCCCTCGCGCGACGGCGGCCCGATGATCTGCGGCGTCTACGACGTGCCGGCGGTCGATCTGCGAGTACGCTGCGTCTTCACCAACACCGTGCCGGTCGATGCCTATCGCGGCGCCGGCCGGCCAGAGGCGTCCTATATCGTCGAACGCCTGATCGACCGGGCGGCGCGCGCGACCGGCATGGACCCGGCCGAGTTGCGTCGGATCAATATGCTGGGCCCAGAGCGTTTTCCCCACCGCACCCCGACCGGCCTGACCTATGACAGCGGTCGCTATACCGAGATCCTGGATCGCGCGCTCGCCAAGGCGGAGCGGGACGGATTTCCGGCCCGGCGCGCGGCCTCGGCGACGGCAGGGCGGTTGCGCGGGTTGGGCATGGCCTATTACGTCGAGCGTTGCGGGGTGGGCGGAACGGAGACGGCGCGCATCCGCTTCGAGGCCTCCGGCGAGGCGGTGCTCTATGTCGGCACCCAGACCAACGGCCAGGGCCACGAGACGGCCTTCGCGCAAGTCCTGGCGGGCTGCCTGCCGGTGCCCTTCGAGCGCATCCGGGTGGTCCAGGGCGACACGCATTCGATCAGTTACGGCCGGGGCACCGGCGGCTCGCGCTCCCTCCAGATGTGCGGTCCGGCGATCCTGCGCGCGGCAGAGAAGATCGTCGAAAAGGGCAAGGCGGTCGCGGTGGCGATGCTGGAGGTGGCGGTTGAGGATATCGCCTTCGAGGACGGCGCTTTCGTTGTGCGCGGCACCGACCGGCGGGTCGCTTTCGACGAGATGCGCGCCCGGGTCTTCAAGGCACCGGCCTTGCCCGCGGAGATCGAACCCGGCCTGGACGAGCAGGCAGTCTATACCCAGGAAGGCTATTCCTTCCCCAATGGCTGCCATATCGCCGAGGTCGAGATCGACCCAGAGACCGGCGTCGTTGCCATCCCGCGCTACACGGCCGTCGACGATTTCGGCGTCGTGCTCAACCCGATGCTGACCGAGGGCCAGGTCCATGGCTCGCTCGCCCAGGGCTTGGGCCAGGCACTGCTCGAACACGCAGTCTACGATCCCGAGACGGGCCAGCCTCTTGCCGCCTCATTCCTGGATTATGCCATGCCCCGCGCGGCCGATTTCCCGCTCTGCAATTGGGAGACGGTCGAGGTGCCGAGCACGGCCAATCCCATCGGCGTGAAGGGCTGCGCCGAGGCGGGCTGCGTCGGCGGCCCGCCCGCCCTCGTCAACGCCGTGCTCGACGCCCTCGCGCCGCTTGGCATCTACAGAATCGACATGCCGCTCACCCCGCACCGGGTCTGGCAGGCGATCCGTGAGAAAACCGGCGCTACTCCGGATTAAAGCAGCAGGCCTGGATCTTGTTGCCGTCGATGTCCCGGACATAGGCGCCGTAGTAATGTGGGCCATACTCGCGCAGGCCGGGCGCGCCTTCGTCCTTGCCGCCGAGGACCAGCGCGGCGGCGTGGAAGCGGTCGACCGAGGCCCGGTCCGGCGCCATGAAGGCGACATGGGTGCCGTTGCCCACGCTGGCCGGCTTGCCGTCATAGGGCTTGCAGACCCAGAAAACCGGGGTGCCGTCCTTGCCCGGGCCATAGGCCGCCGAATTGCCGGATTTGCGCACCCTCGCGCAGCCCAGTTCGCCCAGCACCCGGTCATAGAACGCGGTGGCTTTTTCCAGATCGTTGGTGCCCAACATGGTGTGGCTGATCATCGCCCATTCCTCCGACTGTCTCGCGCGGCCCCTGGCCGTTTTGCGTTGCAAGGCTATCATGCGCCCCGCCCCGCGAGGAATGTCCCGTCATGGCTTCAACTGCTCACGATGCCACCGTTTCCGTCCTGATTCCGGCCTATCGTGCCGAGGGAACCCTGGCGCGCGCCGTGCGCAGCCTGCTGGAACAGAGCCATCGGAACTGGCAGGCGGTGATCGCGTCGGATGACGGTGCCGATTACCGTGCCCTGCTCGCTGCTGCCGGACTGGTCGATCCACGCCTGACCTTCGTTTCCACCGGGCAGATCGGAAGCGGTGCGCCGGCAGCCCGCAACGCGGCCCTGGCGGCGGCCGAGGGCGCGTTCGTCGCCCCCCTGGACGCCGACGATCTGTTTCATCCGGAGCGCCTGGCCATCCTCCTGCCCTTGGCCGCGGCGCATGGCGCGGCGGCCGACAACGTGCGGGTGGTCGACGACGAGACCGGTGCCGAGTTGAGCACCCTGTTCGCGCTGGGCGAAAGCTGGTTCGCCCTGGACGGGGTGGCTTTCCTGGAGACCTCGGTGCCCATCATGGCCCTTGCCCGGCGCGAGGTCGTCCGGCCCTGGGAAGCGGGGGCGCGCCTGGGCGACGATGTTATCTTCAACCTCCAGCTTATCGACGCCTGCGGGCCGCTCCCAGTGACCCGCGCGCCGCTCCATGATTACCGGGTGCGCAAGGGCTCGGTCTGCCACGGGTCGGACTCGGCCGCCCTGGCCGATGCCTGCTATCGCTGGATGCGAGAGATGCTGGCCAAGGACGGTTTCGGCCTGACCGATCCGGCACTGCGTGCCCTGTTTGCGGAGTCCCTCGAACGCAAGATCGCGTTGAACGCCGCTTTCGAAGCCGCCCGCCGCCGCGGCGAGGTCACGACCTTTCAGGAGTTTGTCGCACGGCGGGGTTAGAGCGCGCCTTCGGCCAGGGCCGTCATCGCCGATTCCATGAGAGCTTCGTCCGCCGCCACACCGTCGCTCTGCCGTCCGACCAGCGAGGCGCAGAGGTTGAGGACGGCGGGCAGGGGCGGTTCCGCGCGGAGCGCCTCCAGGGCCGGGCCGCCGCCCGCCGCCAGATCGCGCAGGACAAGCGGGCTGGCCGCCCCCGCCGTTTCGATCAGGGGAAAGCCGACGATGTTGTGCAGCGCCGTCAGCAGCTTCGGGCCGAGAAGCTGGGGCGAGGCCGGTCCTCCGAGACGGGCGGCGACGCGTGCCGCCGCCTCGATCAGGAACTCGAGCGCCGGATTGCCCGCATCGAACAGGCAGGCGGCATTGTGGATGTTGCGATAGATGCGCGGACGCCCGCGTGCGCCCGGTTGAATCCAGACTTCCCGCCCGAAGGCATAGGGCGCATCGGGCAGGATCAGGCGATCCGGCGCGAAGATGAAACTGTCGGCGTCGAACCAGACCACGCCCTCGGCGCCCTCGCTCAGGACCTCGCGCGCCAGCAGCAGGCGTGCCAAATCGGCGGCCATGGCCGGCCGGGCCATCAGCTTGGGGGCGAGCGCCTCGGGCAGCCGGTCGAACAGGGCATCGTCCAGGAAGCGGTAGGCATGTCCTTGGCCCAGCGTCCAGGCCTCGACGCTGGCCATGCAGCGCGCGATCCAGGCGGGGTCCCGCCGCGCGCGCCATGACTGCAGGACGACGGTCGTCACGCGGCCCCGCTCACCCGGTCGTCGCACCGCGAATCACGAGTTTCAGAGCCTGCTTGCTCATCATGGCGCGCAGCGCCTCCTCGACCTGGGGGATCGTACGCTCGCCGCTCAAGATCGGATCGACCGGAAAGGCCGGATCGGCCAGCAGGGCCAGGGCGCGGCGGAAGGTCTCGGGCCTGTGGTGGTAG
The DNA here is from genome assembly GCA_027619995.1 of Pseudomonadota bacterium. Taxonomy (GTDB): domain Bacteria; phylum Pseudomonadota; class Alphaproteobacteria; order CADEGL01; family CADEGL01; genus JABIRQ01. The sequence continues at coordinate 6,491 of JAQCGR010000165.1, forward strand.
ACGCCCTTCACGGTCAATTCGCTGTAATGGACCCGGTGGGTGTCCAGCGGCACGGTCGTGCCCGGTGCGCAGCCGCCGAACAGGTTGACCAGCCCGCCGGGCCGGACGACGCCCAGGGCGTCGGCCCAGACTTCAGGCATGCCGGTCGCATCGACCGCGACCCAGGCGCCCGCGCCGTCGCTCGTCTCCGCGCGGACCGCCTCGGCCTGTCCGCCGCCGCGTTCGATAGCCAGGGTGCGCCAGGCGCCCAGCGTGCGCCCCACCTCCAGCCGGTTCGGATTCGGGTCGGCCAGGATGGGTCGGTGGCCGGCGGCGGCGAGGGCGGCGACGAAGAGCAGGCCGATGGGCCCGGCCCCGAAGACCACCGTCTCGACCGGGCCCAGGGCGGCATAGCGTTCCAGTTCGCAGGCCGCCATGCCGTGCAGCACGCAGGCCAGGGGCTCGGTCATCGCGGCTCGCCCGAAATCGAGCCCTGCCGGAATCGCGTGGAGGCTGCGCGCGACGAAGCGGGCGGGCAGGTGGAGATACTCGGCGAAGGCGCCGTTAAGATAGGTGAGATCCTCGCACAGGTTTTCGCGCCCCAGCCGGCACATCGCGCAGCGCCCGCAGGGGGCGGAATTCGAGACGACGACCGCATCGCCCTCCCGCCAGCCCTCGACGCTCTCGCCCAGAGCGGCGATCCGCCCCGCCATCTCATGGCCGAACAGGGTCGGGACCTTCAGCATCCGGGGATGACCGCCGCGGTGGAAGACTTTGACGTCCGTCCCGCAGGTCGTCGCGGCCTCGACTTTCAGGACCGCCTCGCCTGGCCCGGGGCGGGGCACGGGGACGCTGCGTATCTCGATCGCCTCCGGCCCGGTGAGGACCGCGCCGATCATGGTTGCGGGGAGGGTCATCCGGTCGCTCCCGGGGTGAACAACACCTTGAGGGCCTTGCGCTCGCGACTGAGGCGCACGCCGTCTTCGAACCGGTCGAGGGGCATGCGGTGGCTCACCAGGGGCGAGGGGTCGAGCCGGCCCGCGGCCATCAGGGCG
>JAQCGR010000166.1 GCA_027619995.1 Pseudomonadota bacterium
ACTACTTCGCCGCAGCCGGATATGACCAAGAGTGATCGGAAAATGCTCTAGCCGCCGCCATGGCCAGCGCCAACCGGCGCCGACCGGCAGTTCACGCCGGACCGAACACCTGGACACGGATCGGCGTCGGTCGCCCGCCCGCCGCGGGGTTGTTGATCTGCGGGCAGTTGGAAACCACGGCCAAAACGTCCATCTCGGCCCGGAGATCGACATGGTCTCCGGGCTTCGACGGCCCGTCGAGAAAGGTCCGTTCCGCCAGCCGACCAGCTTCGTAGACCGGCACGGCGCAAAAGAAATTGACGTTGGGCACGAGATCCTTCCACCCCAGATCATGCTCTGCCGGGGCGGTTAGAAAGTTTTCGCGGCAGCCGGGCACCCCTTCGACGCCATAGAGCATGGCGTTGCTCGGCGCGCTGCAGCAACCCGCGATGGTGTCATGGTGACCACAGCTGTCCGCGACGATGGTGAACAGCGGGCGCGCCCGGTCGGAATAGAGCGCATGGCCGGTGGTGAGGCGCAGGGTGCCGCTTTTCTTGAGCGTGTTGGGGGCATGATAACGCTCGCTCGGATCGGCCGCGCTGTAGCAGAGGAAATCCACCCCCTGCCGGCCCTCCAGATCGACAATGCGCAGGACATGGACGCTCGGCACGACCGCGGACCAGGGTGAGCCAGCCGGCACCACCGTATCGCTATGAATGCGACCTGTCTTCGATCCACCAGTCATATCCGCCTCCACCACCCGCGCCGGACTCAATTACCCCTTACCCAACATTACCCCACAAGGGGGAAGCGTCGAGGTGGCGGTGAAAACGAATCGGACGGAGCGATCGAACTCAGATCAAGCCCAGGGCGCGCAATTCGGCGGCCATCTCCGGCGGCGGCTCGCCGCTCCCTCCGGCGACGGAGTCCAGATCGGGCGGTGCGTCTTCCGGCTCGAAATAGCGCCAGCCCTGGAAAGGCCGACGCGGATGCGGCAAGACCCGGATCAGTTCGGGCCCGTATTGGATCTCGCAGAATGGGCGCTCGTCCGCATCGAACTTGGCCACCAACGCCCGGATCGGGTTGCGGCACAGCAGCACGCCCTTGACCACCCAATAGATCGAGCCGCCGTCCAGCACCTCGTCGCGGCGCCGCGGCATGCTGCGTGTGCGGTGGATGGACCAGGGCGGCAGACCGGCCTTGCGCGCCGCCTCGATGCGCCGCGACTGATAGGCCTGCATGGACTCGAAATTCTCGCTGCCGACGCTGAGTTTGATGAGATGAACAGTCATACCGTCCTTGCCGACGGCTCCGCCAGGAATACGGCCATCCTAACGGAGGGTCCATTTCATCGCCACCGCCCCCGCCTCACAGATAGCCCCCTCACAGATAACCTAGGGCGCGCCACCAGAAATAGTTGGCGGGCAGGACGAGCAGCAGGGTGACCGCCGCCAAGGGCAGGGTGAGCCGTGCCCCCTCGCGCATCGACACGCCGCCCAACTGCATGCCGACCACGAGGGGTGGCAACTGGTAGGGCAGGATGATCGTGGAAAATCCCAGGACCTGGGTCATCAACACGGTCATGAGGGGCAGTTCGGCGGCGCGCGCCATTTCCCCGGCCAACGGCGTCATGATTGCCGGTACGCCGCCGATCGTCGCGGCCATACCGACCAAGGTGGAAAGACCGAAGAGGCTGGCATAGTTGCGCGCCGGCGAGTCGGGTGCCAAGGCGCCGGATTCGATGACCCATTGGGCGAGGGTCGTGCCCAGGCCGGAATGGGCGACCACGGCGGCCACACCCAGAATGCCGCCGACATAGATCAACGGGCCGACATGCATGCCCTGCTCGAACTCCTTGGGCGGCACCAGACGCACCCCGGGCAGCAGGCAGACGAAACCGGCCGCGAGGGCGATCCAGGCGGGCGAGACATGGTGCAGGAAATCGGTCACCCAGAAGGCCAGTGCGACGGCCAGGATCGCGGTCAGAACCTTCTCGTCCCGGCTCAACGGCTGATGGGCCTCCGCCTCTTCCGTTATCGGGCAGGTTTCCTCGCCGAACAGGCGCACGGTCAGGATGACGATGAAGACGGCCTTCAACAGCCCGAGAACCGGAAAATGCAGGGCCAGATACTGGAAATAGGTGATGGTCACGCCATGCACCGTCTCCGCCGCCCCCAGCAGCACCATATTGGCGAGGTTCGAAGGCAGGATGCCGGCCGCCGGCATGAAGGTGCCCAGGCACATCGCCAGCACCATCCCGGTCCGGCCGCGCCCTCCCCGCTCCAACCCCAGCCGGTCCGCCATCGCGACCACGACCGGGGTCAACATGACGATGCGGCCCATCGTCGAGGGCATGACGAAGGACAGGGCGATGCCCCCGGCGACCAGCCCCGCGATCACCCGCCAATACTCCGTGCCGAAGATGCCGACCATGGCGCGGGCGAGCCGCCCGCCGAGCCCGGTGCGCTGGACCGCGATACCGATCGCGAGCCCACCGAAGACCAGCCAGAAGGCCGTCGATTCGAAACCCGCGAAGACGATCGACGCCGGCACCGCCGTGAACAGGATCGCGATCAGGAAGAAGCCGAGGGCGGTGGTGTGGTTGGGCAGCACCCCGGTCGCCCAAAAGGTTACCGTGAAAAGAGTCAGGGCAGCGGCCTCTGCGATCGCCCGCCCGCCGGGATCTGCCGGCGCGGTCAACAGCAGGATCGCGGTGCCCGCAAGGGCGAGAAGGGCAACGGCCCGGGACAGATATTCGGTCATGGCGGACTCCTCCCGTCGAGAAACGGGTCCGGGGCGCCAGGAATGGGCGCCGGACGAACCCCTCGGCCGAGAGTGCAGCGACGCGAGGAAGCGCCGGGATGATAGCCGAAATGGCGGCGCCGTAAATACAGTCCCTGATTGGCCTCATGCTGAGCCTGTCGAAGTATGAGGCCATGGCACGGATTGGCGACGTGCCACCCTCACCCTTCGACAGGCTCAGGGTGAGGAAACCCGGGGCTATTCAGCCGCCCTAAGCCGCCTTTGCGCGCAGGGCGAGGGAGACTCGGGAGACGGGATCGCGGCCCAAGGCGTCGGAGATGAACCAGCCGGCCTCGGCCAGGGCGACGAGGTCGATGCCCGTCTCGATGCCCAGCCCGTTCAGCATATAAACGACATCCTCGGTCGCAACATTGCCGCTGGCACCCTTGGCATAGGGGCAGCCGCCGAGCCCGGCGGTGGCGCTATCCACCACCGCGACCCCCAGCTCCAGACAGGCGAGAATATTGGCCAGGGCCTGGCCGTAGGTGTCGTGGAAATGGAGGGCGAGACGACGAATCGGCACGGCTTCAGCCACGGTCTCGACCATCGCGCGGGCCTTGGCCGGGGTGCCAGTCCCGATCGTGTCGCCCAGGGAAATCTCGTAGCAGCCCATGGCGCGAAGCTCGGCCGCCACCGCCGCCACCGCGCTCGGCGCGATCTCCCCCTCATAGGGGCAGCCCAGGCAGCAGGAGACATAGCCGCGTACCAGCATGCCACGCTCGGCCGCCGCCGCGCAGACCGGGCGGAACCGCTCCAGGCTCTCCTGGATCGAGCAGTTGATGTTCTTCTGGCTGAAGCTTTCGGATGCCGCGCCGAAGACCGCGATCTCCTCGACTCCGGCCTCGACCGCCCGTTCGAAGCCCTTCATGTTCGGCACCAGGACGGGATAGCGCAGACCCGGCCGGCGCGGCAGACCGGCCAGGACCTCGGCCGAATCGGCCATCTGCGGCACCCATTTGGGCGAGACGAAAGCCCCCGCCTCGATGGCTTTCAAACCGGCATCGGCCAGCTTCTCGATGAAGGCGACCTTGACGCCGGTCGGCACCGTCGCCGCCTCGTTCTGCAGCCCGTCGCGCGGGCCGACCTCGACGACACGCACCGCTTTCGGAAGGGTCATAGTCTGCTCAATTGATTCCCGATGCGGATTGAATCCGCTCCGGCTCGTTGGATAACAGGTGGCGACGCGGAGGCCCGGCCCACCACGCTCCATAGAATATTCTTCGGGCCGTGGGATCAAATCGAATCATGAAACGGCCACCGGCGATCCAGGAACGAAGCCGGTCATCTATGCGTGCCATACGCGTCCGACCGCAGGACTCAATTTCCAGATTATAAAAGTATTCGTAATATAAAACCTTGGGAATCCTAAAACATAGAACCCATTTTCTACATATTTTTAGATTCCCAGGATTTGAAAATATACCCCGAAATCATTGAAAATCCCAGATTTACACACGATATAGCAAGAAGCGGTAAATAATTGCCGCTCTGACGAAGAGGTTTTTCTCAATGTCTTTCAAGAAATTTTCAACCGATCAAGACGCCGCGAAACAAGATCACACCGACGAGAAGCCGGCGGCGGGCTCCGGCAAGACACCGGCCGAGGCCAAGCCAACGCCCAAATCCTAACCGGTCGAATACCCCGCCTCGAATCGGCGGCGGCCCCAAACGCCAAAGTCCGGAAGGATCGCCGCATGAGCGGGAAATGCCGTCGTATCATTCCCTTTTTCAAGACCGCCAAAACGGCGGGCTTGTTGCTGCTGATTGTTACTGGCATGGGGGTCGTATCGGCCAACGCCGCTTCGCCCGCCATCCCGGAAAATGCCCAGGCAAAAGCTTACGGAACCGGTTGGGATTGCAGCCGGGGTTATCGTGCGGAAGACGGCGCCTGCAAACCCGTCATCGTGCCGGACCACGCCTACCCAACCGATACCTTCTATGGTGGCCGAGGTTGGGCATGCAACCACGGATTTGAGAAGCAGGGCGATACCTGCAAGACCATCGCCGTTCCCAAAAACGCCTATCTGGATTCATCCGGAGACAAATGGCGCTGCGACCGCGGGTATCAGAAATCCCACGAAGCCTGCGTCGCCATGCTGCCGCCTGAGAACGGCTATCTGGACAGCACCGGCGACAACTGGAACTGCGAGCGCGGCTATCAAAAGCTCGCGGGAAAATGCAGGGCCGTCGCCATTCCCGAAAACGCCTATCTGGACAGCACGGGCGACAAGTGGAAATGCAATCGCGGCTATCGCCAGGACGACGAAGCCTGCTTGGTCGTCGCGGTTCCGCCCAACGCATATTTCATCGATTCCTCCTACGGCGCTGGCTGGCGGTGCGAGCGCGGTTACCGGGTTCTCGACAACGCCTGCACTACCGTGTCCGTCCCCAAGAACGCCCATCTCGACTATTCCGGCAGCGATTGGGAATGCGACCGGCCTTACCGCAAGCAAAGGGACCGTTGCGAACTACCCCAAGGGAACTGATTGGGAGCACCCGATACCGACCCGATATGGAAAGGACGAATGGAACAATGAACGATGATCTGAGCGACTTTGAAGATCGCCGCAACGATGCGGATGCGGTCGAGGCAGAGGCCTCAAGCGCCGACCCGCCTGCCGATGCTCCAAAGAAACGCGAATGCCTCCGCTGCAATACAAAGTTCACCAGCGACTGGGCCGGCGAGAGAATCTGTCCGCGCTGCAAGGGTTCGAGCGCGTGGAAGAACGGCTCGCCCCTTCGCTCCGGCCCATCCAACGGCCGCGTTCGATAACTGCTAGAATAGGCTGGACCCTAGAGGCCCCTCCGTTCAACTAACCCGACCGCACCTGTGCCCAAATGGACAAGCGCGTACCGACCTCCGAAGTGCTCGAAAATTTGCTGAAAGCCGCGCCGCCGGACCTCGTCACCCTGGACTGGATCGTCGCCCGCCTCAGCGACCGGTCTTTCGGCCTCGTCATCCTGCTGATCGCCGTCGTCCTTGGCGCGGCGATCCTCTCCCTCCTCGTCACCGCGGCCGCCGCCTGGGGCACGATCGAAGCGAGTCTCGCGCTGTAGGTCGCCCCTTCCCTCAAATACGAAAACCCCTCCCCCAAAGGAGAGGCGATTGGCGCAATGTTCAGGAAGCGTCCTCGATTACCAGCAATTCCGCGCCTTCCTCGACCTGGTCGCCCGCGGCGAAGCGCAGGGTCGCGACCTTGCCGGCGGCGGGGGCGGCAATTGTGTGCTCCATCTTCATGGCTTCCAGGACCATCAGGGCCTGGCCCGGCTTGACCGCATCGCCCTCGGCCACCAGCACCTGCAGGATCTTGCCGGGCAGCGGCGCGGTCAGGCTGCCCGCCGGGGCCTCCATCGCCTCGGCGGCAACGATCGGATCGAACAAGGTCAGGACATGGCTCTGGCCGCCCGTCATGACGGTGAGCGCGCCGGCATGGTCCACCGCCATCGCATCGAAACGCGCGGCGTCGAGCCAAACGGTCAGGCCGCCATTGTCTCCCCGGCGGCCCCGCGCCGAAGCAGAGCCGCCCGGCAGGTCCAGGCGCCAACCGCCGTCGCGCGCGTAATGCACGGTGATCTCGATCGCTTCCTCGCCCGCCAGGAATCGGAGGGTCTGGCGGCCCCGGTCGTTCAGCCGCCAACCGCCCGTGTCGTGCCAGGGCGAATGGGGATCGGCCGAGCCGGCGGCCAGCTGCGTCGCCATCTCCGCCTGGCGCAGCAACACATGGATCGCCGCAATCGCCAAAACCCGGTCCGGCACCGCGCCCGCCTCCGGCGAAAGTTCGGCCATATGGCGCTCGATGAAGCCGGTATCGACCTCGCCCGCCGCGAAGGCCGGATGCCCGGCGATGGCGAGCAGGAAACCGGCATTGGTCGTCACCCCGACCACCTGGGTTTCGGCCAGGGCCCCGCGCAGGCGGCGCAGCGCCGCGTCCCGCGTCTCGTCCCAGACGATCAGCTTGGCGATCATGGGATCGTAATGGACGGAAACCTCGTCCCCCTCCACCACCCCGGTATCGACCCGGACATGCGCGCTTTCCTCGGGGAAGCGCAGATGCGCCAGGGTGCCGGTCGCGGGCATGAAGCCGCGCGCCGGATCCTCGGCATAGAGCCGGACTTCGATGGCATGGCCGAGGATTTCGAGCTCGTCCTGGGCCAGGGGCAGGTCCTCGCCCGCGGCCACGCGAAGCTGCCATTCGACCAGATCCTCGGCCGTGATCATCTCGGTCACGGGATGCTCGACCTGCAGGCGGGTGTTCATTTCCATGAACCAGAACTCGCCCGAGGGATCGGCCAGGAACTCGACCGTGCCCGCGCCCTCGTAGCCGATCGCCCGCGCGGCGGCGACGGCTGCCTCGCCCATCGCGGCGCGGCGTTCGGCCGTCATGCCCGGCGCCGGGGCCTCCTCGACCACCTTCTGGTGGCGGCGCTGGATCGAGCAGTCGCGCTCGAACAGATGAACCGCGTTGCCGTGGCTGTCGGCGAAGACCTGGACCTCGATATGGCGCGGCTGGGTGACATAGCGTTCGAGCAGCACGCGCCCATCGCCGAACGCCCCCTCGGCTTCGCGCCGCGCGGAGTTGAGGGCGGCGGCAAAATCCTCGGGCCGGGTCACCGCGCGCATCCCGCGCCCGCCACCGCCGGCCACCGCCTTGA
>JAQCGR010000167.1 GCA_027619995.1 Pseudomonadota bacterium
CGGCCGCCGTCGAACCCTCAACCGAGGTCGAGGCTCAGTCGAAGCTATCCGGATAGATGCGCTTCGGATTGACGCCCATCTCCAGATTGTCCTTGTCGTCGCTGACGAACTCGTAGACCGCGAAGTGATAGGCCGCGCAGTCGCCTTACTCATCGCAGGTGAGCTGACCGGTGACGCCCGGGAAATCCTTCGTGGCATAGAGCCGGTCACGCAGCGCCTTGATCGGGATATAGGTGGCGCCGTCCTTCTGGACCGCGACATCCTCGATCGCCGCCTTCGCCATCATATAGGCGTCGAAGGCATTGCCGTGGAAACCCTGGATCGGGTTTTCGCCGAACATCTCGCGATACTTCTCGCGCATCACGGGATACTCGTCACCCAAGGCCTCCGCTTCCTGCGCGGTGGTGGTGATCTTGAAGCCGATCACGTCCTTGCCCGCGCTCTCGACCAACTGCGATCCGAAGGAGGCGTCGGAACCGAGGAACACGGTGTCCTGAAGACCATCGATGCCCTGCATCTGGCGCAGCAGATAGGCCGTCGCCGAGACGAAGGTCGGCGAATAGATCATTTCCGGCTTGCAGGTCGCGATCTTGGTCAGGACCGGCTGCATATCGACATCGGTCGGCGAAATCGCCTCGTCGGAGCAGATCGTCCCGCCCAGTTCGGTGAAACCCTTCTGGAATACGCGGACCAGATTCTCGGCATAGGGGCTGCCGTCATGGATGGTCGCCACGTTCTTGTAGCCCTGGACTTCGTAAGCCCAGGTCGCAGCTTTGGCGCCGGCCCATTTGTCGTTGTAGATCGTGCGCAGGAAGCCGTCGAAGTCCTTCGAACGCCCGGGATCGGTCAAGGCCGGCGAAGACGGCGAGGTGCCGATATCCGGCACGCCCGCGCGCCAGAGGATCGGCGCCGCAGGGGTCGTCGCGCTGGAACAGGCACCGCCGAGGGCGAGGATGGTCTGGTTGTTGGCCGCGATCTTGGTCGCGGCGGTCTGGCCGCCTTCGGCATTGCAGCCGGTATCCTCGGCGAGGAAGCGCACGGGATGACCCAGAATCTTGTTGTCTGTCATCTCGGCCGCGACCTGAATGCCGCGATACTGGTCGAGGCCCAGGGCCGTGTCGGGACCGCTCATGACCTCATACACGCCGATAACCATCGGCTGGCCGTCGCGAACCTTCACGACCCGGATCGGATCCTCGACCCCGTCGATTTCGGCGGCGATCGCCGGGATCGCCGCCATGGCGAACAAACCGGTCGCCAAAGCCGTTTTGGCAAGAAACGATGCTTTCAAAACTGTCTCCCCTCTTTTGGAAATGACACGCCGTCCGGCGGGAACGAACCCGTCATAAGGCGTCTTTTCATCGCGCGGAGGCGGAATGCGAGCACAGGTTTCAGCGCGCCGTTCGATACGGCACATGGCCGGCATCCCGCCATGTACAAAGCGCGACAAACCGAGCCTACGATGCCGAGCCATGGCCAGCAGGCCAAACCCAAACGGCGCATAGCCGCCATGCAGCTATCGGGACGCTGAGCCGCGGGTGCAATCCGATCTGGGGTTCGCCGGCGCGGTCTGCTATCGATCCCTTGCCCGAAGCCGCCTCACTGCGCGAGACTCCGTCATGGCCCTAGCCGATGTGCGTTCGGAAGCCCGCTGGCTTTCGAGCGGCTTCCTCCTGACGCTCTGTTCGAGTTTCGGCCAGACCTATTTCATCGCCCTCTTCGCCGGCCATCTGAAGGCCGATCTGGGCCTGTCGGACGGCTTGTTCGGCAGCCTTTACACGATCGGCACTCTGGGCAGCGCGGCGATGCTGATTTGGGCCGGCAAACTGGCGGACCGGTTTCCGATCCGCTGGCTCGGCATCGGCGTGATGGTCGGGCTGGCGGTCACGGCGCTGGGCATGTCGGCCGTCGAATCGGCCTGGTCGCTCGGCCTCGCGCTGTTCGGCCTGCGCTTTCTCGGCCAGGGCATGATGGGCCATGTGGCGATGACCGCCATGGGGCGTTGGTTCAACCGCAAGAGAGGTCGGGCCGTGGCCATCGCGGGACTCGGTTTCCCGGTGGGGGAAGCGGTGCTGCCGCTGATCGTGGTCGCGTCCATCGGCCTGATCGGCTGGCGCATGACCTGGGTCGCGGCGGCGGTGCTGCTCGCCACCGTGCCGGTCCTCGTCATGTTCTTCCTCCTCAAGCGCGAACGCGTCCCGACCACCGGCCCGGCCGCACATGACGGGACCGGCCCGCGCACCTCGCGGCGCCATTGGACACGCGGCGAGGTGCTGCGCAGCCCGCTGTTCTATGCCCTGATGCCCGGCCTGCTCGGCCCGCCCTTCATCCAGACCGGCATGTTCTTCAACCAGATCGAGATCGTGGAGTGGCGAGGCTGGGACCTGACCGCCTGCTTCCCGATCCTGGCCGCGGCCAATGTGCTAACCTCCCTGGGCATCGGATGGCTCGTCGACCGGGTCGGGGCGCGCCGCCTGCTGCCTTTGGTGCAGATCCCGCTGGGCCTCGCCACCGTCCTGCTGGTGCTGGTGCCGAGCCCCTATGTCCTGCCGGTCTTCATGATCCTGATCGGCATGTCCCATGGCAGCATCTCGACGGTCCAGAGCGCGCTCTGGGCGGAGATCTACGGCACCGACCATCTGGGCGCGATCCGCGGCATGGGGATGGCCGCCATGGTTTTCGCCACGGCGCTGTCTCCCGGCCTGATGGGCGTGCTGATGGATGGCGGCATCGCGCTGCAGAACCAGCTTGCCGTCATGGCGGTCTATTGCGCCGCCGCCGCCCTCTGGATGGCGGCGATGGTGCCCCGCCTGAACCGGCAGCTGGAAGCGTAAGGCGGGCGATTGCACGAAGCGCGCAAAGTCAGATACTGAGGGACGATCGCTCCGTTGCCGGAGCCGCCGCCCAACCAGCCGAGAGGCCGCCGCCATGCGCATTCCGATGGTGCAGACCCGCGTCCTGATCCAATTCACCGACGGGACCAGCGTCGACACCCACCTCTATATGAGCGCCACCGGGCGGATCCAGGATATCCTGAACGACGAGCGGCTGTTCATTCCGGTCGATGTCAAAGGCCGTATCGAACTGGTCAACAAGAATCAGATTCGCCGCGTCCTGCCACACGTCGACAACTAGGCCGGGGCCGCCCTATTTCGCCAATCTATTCCGCCGGGGCGAGGGCCTCGGCGATGGCCTGGTGGAAATAGGCCAGGCCCTTCTCGTAGCGCCCGAAGGTGAGATGGCCGTTCGCGCCCGAGGCGAAGTTTTTCTGCACCCCGCGAGCAACGGCGAAATCCTCGGCCAGGGCGGTCTTGATGAGGGCGACCTGCTTGTCCCAATAGATCCTGGAATCGCCCGAGGGCTCTTCGTCCAGGCAGAAGCTCAAGCGCATGACCGAGCGCCCGGGGCCGTCCGGGAACATCGCGAAGATCGCCGCATGATCGCCGACGAAGACCATCACCGTGTTGGGAAACAGCAGATAGAGCACGTTGGAATGCTCGCGCAGGCGCCAGGACGCCGGGTCGGTGCCCACCAGGTGGCGGATGCTGCGTTTGGGGATGACGTAGCGGATATGCGGGCCGATACGGTCATAGACCGTGCGGTCGTCGAGATAGAGGCGGTGGACGCTTTTGCCGTGGACGAAGCGGAAGTGATAATCCTCGAGGAAGGTATCGACCATGACCTTCCAGTCGATCGCCTCGGGCAGATGGGTCAGCGAATCCGGATGGGTCGATTCGAGGCCCCAGGCGGCGAAATCACTGGCCAGGGGGCCGAGATAGCCGGCAATGTCGAGGGCCAGCGACTCGCCCTTCTCTGGCACGGTTGGGCGGACCCAAAGAAGACCGTAGGCCTCGGCCGAGGGCAGTTCGACCAGGCCGTGTGCCGACGGATCGAGACCGGCAAATCCCTTGGCATCGCCGATCGTCACCGCGCCGTCGAGGCCGTAGCGCCAGCCGTGATAGGGACAGACGAAACCGCGCCGCCCCGCGCCGCAGAGCTCGCTCTCGATCCGTGCGCCGCGATGACGGCAGACGTTGAGATAGGCGCGGAACCGCCCCTCGCCATCGCGCACCAGAAGGATTGGCAGGCCCGTCAGATCATGGGTAACGAAGCTCCCCGGTTCCGGCAATTCGGCTGCCTGGCCCAGCACCAAGGGATGGCGACGGAACAGGGCCGCGATCTCCGCCTCGTGGCGCGCCGGGTCGAGGTAACCCTCGATCGGCTCGCGGTGCTCGCCCGCCGCCTCTTCCCGCACCCGCGTGCGGTCGAGTTCCAGAATCCGTTCGATCAGCGAAACTTCGGTCGCGTGGTCCATGCCCTCTCCCTTCCCTCGCCGGGCCGTCTATAGCGCAACCCCAGCGCGCTTGCGAAGGCCCTTCCCCGCGACGCGCCCCGGCGCTTGCGGCCTTCCCCGCCCGGCGGCAGGATCGCTTGCGGGATCGGTGGGGTAAATCGAGGGAGACGACGATGGCGGCGTTCCAAGATATTCTCTACGAAGTCGATGACCGGGTCGCGGTGCTGACCCTCAACCGGCCCGACCGGATGAACGCCTTCGGGGCGGTCCTGCGCACCGAGTTCCAGGAGGCGATCCGCCAGGCCGATGCCGATCCCGAGGTCCGGGTCCTGGTGATCAAGGGCGCGGGCGGCAAGGCCTGGAGCGCGGGCTACGACATCAAGGAGACGGCGACCGGCCAGTCCAAGGGCGTCGAGGAGTGGCGCGAGATCCTGGGCGAGGAGATGCGCTTCTGCACCGCGCCCTGGGAATGCACCAAACCGGTGATCGCGATGATCGAGGGCTATTGCCTGGCCGGAGCGATGGAGGTCGCGCTGTGCTGCGACATCCGCTATTGCAGCGACGATTCGACCTTCGGCGTGGTCGAGACGCGGTTTTCCAACGGCATCCTCTGCATGATCGCGCCCTGGGTCGTCGGCCAGTTCAGCCGCGAGATGATCTATACCGGCGACCGCTTCGGCGCCGATGAGGCCAGGGAATTCGGTGTCGTGAACCGGGTCTTCGCGAAAGCCGATCTGGAAGCCGAAACCATGAAGATCGCCAAGCGGATGAGCCGCGTGGCGCTCGACTGCCTGCGCTGGAACAAGCGGGCTATCAACCAGGCCTACGAAACCATGGGCATCAAATCGGCTCTGGCATACGGGCTGGAGGCCTGCGTCATCATGGATGCCAGCAACACGCCGGAATACGCGGCCTTCAACAAGATCCGGGTCGAACAGGGCCTCGGCCCGGCTCTGGCCCATCTTTCGGCGCAGTTCGCGCCCTATGAATAGAAGACGAGAGGGAGGAAAGCATGACCGAGGAAAACCTGGCCAAGACGGGTCCGTTCCACAAGCTGCACCACGTTTCCATCGTCGTGCACGACGTCGAGAAGGCCATGAAGTTCTATGAGAGCATCGGCATCGGGCCGTGGCAGGACTATCCGGCCCGGGAGGACTTCACGACTTTGGAGGTGCCCGACGTCGAGAACTTCAAGAAGATCAAAATGAAGATCGCCTTCCTGAACGACAAGATGCAGCTCCAGCTCATCGAGCCGGGAAACGACAAAACCTCCTACCGCAAATTCCTCGATGAGAAGGGCGAGGGCGTCTACCACATCGGCTTCGTGGTCGAGGATATCGAGGCGGGCGAGGCCGAGGGCCAGAAGCGCGGGTTGGACGTCGCCATGCGCGGCCGCCGCGACGACGGCAGCGGGTTCACCTATTTCAAGACGGCGGAGAAGGGCGGTGTGACCCTGTCGATCCGCCGGAGCCCGGAATATCAGAAATAGAGGAGTGCCGCGATGACCTCCGCCGCCGACGCCGCGCGCGCCTATCTCGACGCCTGGAACGCGAAGGACGGCGCGGCAATCGCGGCGAGCTTCGCGCCGGGCGGGATCTACGAGGACCCGGCGACCGAGGGGTCTGTGCCGGGCGTCGATCTGGGCATCTATGCCGAGACCCTGTGGTCCGCCATCCCCGACCTCGCCTTCGAGATCGCGGCAATCCACGCGATCGGCGAAGGGCGGGCGATCGCCGAATGGACGATGCGCGGCACGAACGCCGGATCGTTCCGCGGCCTGCCGCCAACCGGGCGGGAGATCGCCCTGCCCGGGATCGACGTCTTTGCCGGCGGGCCGGAGGGCTTGACGGCAGTGCGCGGCTATTTCGATTCCGCCAGCCTGCCCCGCCAGCTCGGCCTGCAGGTTATCGTCCAGCCGGAGACGGCCGGCCCGTTCCGGTTCGGCCGCGCGGTCCATGTCGGGACGGACGACCGCCGCGTGCCGGGCGCTTTCAGCATCACCAAGCTGGAGGCCCGCTCGCCCGGGGGGGTCGCCGAAATCCAGGATTTCGCGCGCAAGATCGCCAACGAGATGCGCGAGATGGAGGGCTTCCTAGGCCTTACCCTACTTACGGTCGGGATGAGCCAGATGACCGTTGCGGCCTGGACCGATATCGATGCGCCGCGCCGGGTCATGGCCGATGCCGCGCACAAGGCGGCGAGCGCCCGTTTCTTCGGCCCGGAACTGGCGGCGGGCGGCCACACCAGCCTGTGGACCTCGGCTCGAGCGCCAACGACGCTGCTGCGCTGCGATGCCTGCGGGCGGATGAACCGGCTGGCCGGGGCGAAAGCGGCCTCCTGCGAGTGCGGCGCGGCGCTGCCCGAGCCCCCGCCCTTCTGGTAGCCTTGCGACGCGCAGCGATGGAGACGGCCGAATGATGGACGAGACGACGCGGCCAGGGCCGTTCAAGTCGGCGCACCATATCAGCCTGGTGGTGCGCGACCTCGACAGGACAGTCGCCTTCTACGAGAGCATCGGCATCGGCCCCTGGCACGACTATCCGCCGATGAGCGACTATGTCGCGGTCGAGATGCCCGACCCGGAGGCCTTCCGCGCGGTGCGCGTCAAATGGGTCCAGCTCGGCCCCATCGCCCTGCAGATCATGGAGCCCGGACCGGGCGACAGCATCCAGCGCCGGGTCCTCGAATCCCGGGGCGAGGGGCTGTTCCATATCAGCTTCGAGGTCGACGATATCGAGGCCGCGGAGGCCCAGGCCAAGGCGATGGGCCTCGATGTGGTGATGAAAGGGCGGCGGGCGGACGGCACCGGCTTCAGCCATTTCGACACGGCCGGGCAAGGTGCGGCGATGCTGTCGGCGCGGCAGACTCCGGGTGCGAAGGACGGGGGCGGGCATGGCGGTGACCGTTGAGCCCCTGGACCGCGCCGGGCGGGATCGTGGCGAAGGAGCGCGGCATTTTGCCACGCCCCCACCTCACCCTCCCACCGCTGCGCGGCGGGCCCCTCCCTCTCCCCCCTATGGGGCGGAGAGGGGCCGATGCATCCGGCTCCGTTTCCTTTCAGCCCGCATTTCCCATGTAACCGAACCATTTGATGCGGCTTTCGTCTATTTCTTACATATAATTCAGTG
>JAQCGR010000168.1 GCA_027619995.1 Pseudomonadota bacterium
GAAGGACGGCGCGCCGGTCCTGCTGCTCCATGCCGGCGATATCGTCGCACCCTCCTTCCTCAGCCGCAGCTATGACGGCGCCCAGATGATCGACGTGCTGAACGCGCTCGACGGCGCCCCGGCGGGATTCGATGCGCGCATGTTCGCAACCTTCGGCAATCATGAATTCGACAAGCGCAAGCTAAGGGATGCCGTCATCCTCGCCGATCTGGTCCGCCAGTCCGGCTTCACCTGGCTGACCGCGAATGTCGACTTCGCTCCCGGCGCGGATGGCCGGCCCCTGGTCGGCGGGCCGAAGGTCGCGGCCCATACCATGGTCAAGCTGGGCGGCATCCAGGTCGGCCTCTTCGGCCTCACCACGGATATCACCGTGCCCGACTATGTCGCGGCCATTACCGATCCGATCGCGGAAGCGCGGCGCCGCACGGCGGTCCTGCGCGCCGGCGGGGCCGAGGTCGTCATCGCCGTCACCCATCTGACCATGGCGGAGGACAAGGCCATCCTGGCCGCCCTCGAAGGCGCGGGGCCGGACCTCATCATCGGCGGCCACGAACATACCCGGCAGGCCTGGACCTCGCCCGGCGGCCGCATGGTCGTGAAGGCCGATGCCGATGCCGTCTCGGCCACCGTCACCGAGGTCGCCCTGGACGGCGACGGCCCGCCCCGGATCGCCTACCGCATGGTCGATCTGGCGGGCGACGCACCCGCGCCGGACCCGGCCGTCCTGGCCCGTGTCGAGGACTGGGTGAAGCGCCACGACATCGCCTTCTGCGCCGAACAATCGCCGCCCGCTCCGACCGGCTGCCTGGATGCGGTCGAGGGCCGCGCGGCCGCTACCCTGGTCGCGGAGGAATTGGAGATTCGCGGCTACGAAACCAACTTCGGCGACTGGATCATGGACCGGGCGCTCGACGCCTTCCGCGACGCCGGCGCCCAGGCCGCCGTCATCAACGCGGGCAGCCTGCGCCTCAACCAGAATATCGCGGCCGGCCAGCCGATCACCCGGCGCATGGTCGAGGCACTCTTCGCCTTCCCGACCGGGTTGCGCCTGATCGAGATCGACGGCGCGACCCTGCGCAAGGTCGTCGATCATGCCGTCACCGGCTGGCCGGGCAGCGGCCGCTGGTTGCAGGTCGCGGGCCTGGCCTTCCGTCACGATCCTGCGGCGGGCACGGCCACCGGCCTGGTCCTGCTCGGCCCCGACGGCCCCCGCCCGGTGACGGCGGCCGCGCGTATCAAGCTCGTCACAGGGACCTATCTGCTCGACCGGACAGGCGATCAGGACGGCTATGCGACGCTCGGCACCAAACAGATCGTCCCCGGATCCGCCGAGGACAGGACGCTCAAATCCCTCGTTCTCGACGGCTTGCGCGCGGCCGGCGAGGCCGGCATCGCCCCCAGGCTCGAAGGCCGTATCTGCACGACCGGCCGGCCGGGTCCCTGCCTGGCGGGACCCGAATAGCCTCGCGCCCTCTCACCCTACCCCCGCCCGATATAGGGCATCGTCGTCGCCATCACCGTGACGAACTGGACATTGGCGTCGAGCGGCAGACCCGCCATATGCAGCACCGTGCTGGCGACATGGGCCACGTCGAAGACCGGCTCGGGCGCGATCTCGCCATTGGCTTGGGTCACCCCTTCGGGCATGCGCGCGGTCATCGGCGTGCCGGCATTGCCGATATCGATCTGCCCGCAGGCGATGTTGTGGCGGCGGCCGTCGAGCGAGGTCGAGCGGGTCAGGCCGGTGATGGCGTGTTTGGTCGCGGTATAGGGCGCTGAATTCGGGCGAGGCACTTGGGCAGAGATCGAACCGTTGTTGATGATCCGTCCGCCTTTCGGGTCCTGCGCCTTCATGATGCGGAAGGCCGCCTGGGTGCACAGGAAAGGCCCGGTCAGGTTGACGTCAACCACCGCCTTCCATTGCGCGGCGGTCAGCTCTTCCAGCGGGATCGGCGGCGCGCCGGAACCGGCATTGTTGAACAGCAGGTCCAACCGGCCGAAACGGTCCTTGGTACTCTCGAAAAGCGCGCGGACCGCGGCCTCGTCGGTCACGTCGGTCGGCGCGACCAGCACCCGGTCCTCGGGCGCGCCGGACTCCGCCGCCGTCTCGCGCAAGGCCTCCTCGCGCCGCCCGGCCAGGGCGACGGCGTAACCGTCCTGCGACAAGGCAATGGCGACCGCCCGCCCGATGCCGGACCCGGCCCCCGTCACGATGGCGACGCGCTGCTTTCCAACCATGTCTCTCCTCCCCCTCAATGCCCGAAGCTGCACTCGTTGCAGAGTATCGACACGCCGGGCCGGACTCGTCAAAGCCACGCCATGGCTGACCGCGAGGCAGCGGACAGCTAGGTTGCGCGCATGATGTCCCGCAACTCCGAATTCCGCCGCCTCTGGCGCCTCGCCCTCTGGGCGATTCTGTTGCTCGCCCTCGCCGCGCCCGCCGGCGCAGGGGAGGTCAAGGTCGCGGTCGCCGCCAATTTCATCGCCACCGCCCGGGATATCGGCGCGGGCTTCGAGGCGGAAACGGGGCATCGGGCCGTGTTCAGCTACGGCTCGACCGGCCAGATTTACGTGCAGATAGCTCAGGGCGCACCCTACGAAGTATTCCTCGCCGCCGACCGGACGCGGCCCGAAAGGGCGGTCGAAGAGGGCTTTGCCGTGGCCGGCAGCCGCTTCACCTACGCGACCGGCCGCATCGTGCTCTACAGCAAGGACCCGGCTCTGGTGCATGGCCCGGAGACCCTCGCCGGAGCCGAATTCGCCCGCATCGCCATCGCCAATCCCGCGACCGCGCCCTACGGCGCGGCGGCGGTCGAGACAATGACGGCCCTGGGAGTCTACGACGCCCTCGCGAGCCGGATCGTCCAGGGCGCCAATATCGCCCAGACCTATCAGTTCGTGGAAACGGCCAACGCCCCGCTCGGCTTCGTCGCCCTGTCCCAGATCGCCAGCCATGACCGGGGCTCCCGCTGGCTCGTGCCCGAGTCCTGCCACACCCCCATCGCCCAGGATGCCGTGCTGCTGAACCGCGGCGCCGAGAACGAAGCGGCCCGCGCCTTCCTCACCTTCCTGCGCGGCCCCACCGCGCGCGAGATCAAGGAAAAATACGGCTACGGCCCGGGCGATTGAGGAGGAACACTCAGACGACGCAAAGCTCCAGGTCGCCGCCGCTCAAGGTTTCCAGACCCGCTTCGGTCAAGGCGTAGGCACCGCCGATCAGGATGCCCTCGCCTTCCGGCGAAGTGGCGTAGGTGTGCAACACGAAACTCATGCCCGGCGCGAAGACCGCATTCGACTCGCGCGTGATGTCGAGACCTTCGAGCCAACTGGGAGGATAGGCGATGGAAACCCCGTAGCCGAACCGTGCCTGGCGGCTCACGTCGATGCCGGCGACCGCCATCGCCTCGAAGGCCGCCGCCTCGGCCACCCCCACCGGCACGCCGGCGGCGATTTCCGCTGCGCCCGCGCGCAGCCCCGCCAACGCGCCCTCGTAGGAGGCGCGCGCGCCGGCGCTCGGCTCGCCCAGCCACATCGTCTGCATCGTTACCGCGTGATAGCGACGACAGACCCCCGAGAATTCCGTCTTCAGCGCCTCGCCCGACGCGATCCGCCGGTCGGTCGGGGTGCGGTGGCTGCCCTTGCTGCGCGGGCCGGTGGCGAGCCATGTCGGCATCGCGGAATACTCGCTCCCCGCCTCGCGTACCGCCGCCTCCAGCCGCCCGGCGAGCTGGATTTCCGTCAGCCCGGGGGCGAGTGCGTCGCGCAACGCGGCAAGTCCCGCGTCGGCGAAACCGGCGGCGCGACGGATATAGCCCATCTCGCGCGCGCTCTTGATCCAACGCAACGGCTCGACCACCCGCGTCGCGTCGACGATCTCGGCGGGCGCCAGGGTGGCGGCGAGGCGCAGAGCGAAGGCCCCCGGCATGGCGTAACTCTCCCAGCAGACGCCGATCCGCCGGCTCCGCTCCCGTCCCCTCATCCGCTCGCACAGCGCGCCAAGGATCAGATCGAGGGGATCGGATTGGCCGTGGTGATAGGTGCGCAGATCGGACAGCCAGCAGCTGTCCTCGGCATTGGCCCGGTCCACGTCGCGGAAGACGAAGCTGGGCTCGTCGCCGCCGTCGGGGCCGAAGACCAGAGCCTGGATGCTGAATTGGGTATGCCCGTCGTAACCGGCGAAATAGCACAGCAGTTCGGGCGCGACGCAGATGCAGGCGTCAAGCCCGGCTGCCGCGATCGCCCGCCGGGCCCGGTCCATGCGTTCCCGATACTCGGCCTTGGGAAATGCCCGCTCGTCGTTCATCCCGCCACCCCGCCTCGAACTGTATCGCCCGGCTGCAATGCTAGCCCACGGAGACCGACCCGCCAATTGCGATACGCCCGCGGCCGTGCCCCCATTTTCCCAGGAGCACCGTTTAACCTTTGCAAATGAACGAGGCGGCGTTTCGCGGGATGCTTCCCCTCACGCCACAGCAAGGGAGCAGATCCATGACCGCCAAGAATCAGGATAAAACCGCCGAGAAATCGACCGGAAAATCCAAGGTGCAGGGCGAGGGCGATTACGAATCCGCCCGCCGCTACGACAAGGACGTCCGGGACTTCATCAAGACCGGGAAGGTCGAGCAGGCCGCCGAGGAAGCCAAAAAGGCCCGCGAGGGCAGCGAGCGCGCGGAGCTGGATCGCGCCGAAAAGGCCGGCAAGGACAAGGCCAAGGGCTTCGACCCCCAGGTCAAGCGCGACTGAGCGAAACCCCTCCCGCCCCGGAAGCAAACCAGCCTTCGCCTCGAACCCGCCTGGCTATCGAACCCGAAGTCGGGCGGGTCCCCCCCGCCCAACGGCCCGCTTCGCCGGAACGCCGACCGCGCGGTTTCGCCAATCCCGAATCCGTGCCAGAGTGAGACAGGCGCGAGGAATGCCCTGTCCAAAGGAGGCCGAAATGGCGAAAAATGATATCTTCGAGACGATCCGCGGCGATCTGGCCGACGAGGCCCTGGACCGCGCGGGCCTGAAACGCGCCGCCTCGGTCGGCCCGGTCGGCTCGTTGGAGCGCGCCCCGCGCGCCTAGGCGGGATCTTTGGGCCGGGCCGAGGCCGCCGGGCTTCTCGCCCGAACGTCTATCCGCGATTTCAGAGCGCCGATCAGGGCTCCACGCGCCGGTAGCGCAGCATGTTGCCCCGGCCGACATGGGACAATTCCAGAGTCTTGGCCGAAGCTTCGATGACATACCAGCACAGGCCCGTGCCCGGCTCGACCAGGTAATAGTCCTTCAAACGCGAATCGGGCAGCTTCCAGCCCGGCGCTTTCGTGCCCGGCACTTCGGAGCCGGGTGCGGCGCCGTCGCAGAAGCCGACGGCCGCCACGTCATTCGCGGCCACCGCTTCGCCGTCATAGATGTCGGTTTTCCGGCTGCCCGAAAATTCCAGCACACTTTTCGGATCGTCCAGGCTGCGCCAGGCGCCTTGCAGCTTGCCCAATTGCGGGCCCGTCTCTCCCGCGGTCTGGCCCAGGGCGACCGGGCTTGCGAAGACGGTCCAACCCAGCAGGATCGATCCAATAATCCGTTTCATCGGTGGCTCCCATCGTCGCGAAGCCGAGGCAAGCGCCTCGGCGGCTTGGTGAAGTTGGAGCCTATACCACTTCGCCCGGCCTCCGCCTCACGGCAGGGTCTGAATTTCCCGGCAGGAGGATTGGTTCCGCATTCGCTCGTACCCTTGCGCCCCGGTCCGTGACACCTTGCTCTCGCGGCGGCGAATGAACGCCCGCCCCATTGCCGGAGACCACCATGTCCGAAAACTCTGCGCGCGACACGATCAACGACGACGAACTCGCCGACGAGTCCCTCGACCGGACGGTCGGCGGAAGGTTCGCGACCGGCTACCCGGACGGGTCCTTGGGTTGTTTCAAATAGCCTGAGGGCTGTTTCAAATAGGCTGCAGCGCCAACCCTAGCCCTGGGCCCTAGCGCTGGGCCGTCGCCCAGGCCGGATTGATCCACACATCCGCGTCCGAGCGGGCCAGCGGCGGGCGGCCGAGAATAAGATCGGCACCTTTCTCGCCGATCATGATCGTCGGAGCATTGGTGTTGCCGCTGACCAGGTCCGGCATGATCGAGGCATCGACCACGCGCAAGTTCTCGATGCCGTGCACGCGCAGTTCCGGATCGACCACGGCATGACCGTCCCCGGCCGGGCCCATCCGGCAGGTGCTGACCGGATGCTTGGACGAGCCGACATTGGCGCGGATCCAGGTCTCGATCTCATCGTTGCTTTGCAGACCCGCGCCGGGCTTGAGTTCCTCGCCGCTATAGGGCGCCAAGGCCGGCTGGGCATAGATCTCCCGCACGAGCCGGACCGAGGCTATGAGCGCGTCGACATCCTCCCGGGTCGCGAGAAAATTGCACAGCATGCGCGGCTTGTCGTGCGGATCGGCGCTGCGCAGGGTCAGGCGGCCGCGGCTGGTCGGCCGCAGCAGATCGACATTCGAGGTGAAGGCGTGCTGGCCGATGCTGGCATCCATCAAGGAGCCGTTCTTCACCTCGCCCAGGCCCACGGGCAGGAAGGAAATCTGAAGGTCCGGGTGTTCGATTCCCGCCCGGCTGCGGAAGAAGGCGATGGCCTCGTATTGGTTGCTCGCCCCGATGCCGTCGTGGCGCAGGAACCAGCGCAACCCGATCATCGCCTTGCCCCGGAGGGTCAGTGCGTTGTGCAGGGAGACCGGCTGGCGGCAGGCCTGGACGATGGCGATATCGGGATGATCCTGCAGGTTGCGCCCGACGCCCTTAAGGTCATGGACCAGGGGAATGCCATGCTGCGCCAGCTCGTCGGCCGGGCCGATCCCCGAGAGCATCAGAAGCTGGGGCGAATTGACCGCGCCGCCGGAAAGAATAACCTCGCGCGCGGCCATGGCCCGCTGCGTGCCGCCGTTCCGCTCATAGGCGATGCCGGTGGCACGCTTGCCCTCCATGATCACCTTGGTGGCGAAGGCGCCGGTCTCGATGGTGAGGTTCTTGCGGTGGCGGATCGGGTCGAGATACATCGTCGCGACATCGGCGCGGCGGCCGTTCGGCGCCGTCGTGCGGTCGGACCGGCCGAAGCCTTCCTGGCACTTGCCGTTGACGTCCCCGGCCCGGGGATAGCCCGCTTCGACCCCGGCCTCGACGAAGGCCCTGGTCAAGGGATTGGTCATTTTCGACTCGGCGACGGCGAGCGGCCCGTCGCCGCCGTGATAATCGTCGCCGCCCAGTTCATGCGTCTCGGCGCGGCGGAAATAGGGCAGGACATCGGCATAGGTCCAGCCGCGGCAGCCCGTCTGGGCCCAGCGGTCGTAGTCGCGGGCATGGCCGCGGACATACATCATGCCGTTGATCGAGGACGACCCGCCCAGCACCTTGCCG
>JAQCGR010000169.1 GCA_027619995.1 Pseudomonadota bacterium
TCGATCTGGGCATGCGCCTGGGCGAGGCATCGGGTGCCGCCCTGGCCATCAGTCTCGTGCGCGCCGCCGCCGCCTGTCATGGCGGCATGGCGACCTTCGGCGAGGCCGGGGTCAGCGGGCAGGGCTAGGGTCGAACTGTTGCCCAGCCGCGGCGACCCTCCCGCGAATCCCGGCCTCGCTTTTGCCGGGCGAGCGCGCCCCTTGCGGGTTCAGCTGCCCGAGGAGGTCCTGGCCGAATTCCCTCTTTTCGCGCCGGATTGGCCGGCCGAGCCGGCAGATGAGTCCGGCGGCGGAGGGGCGCTGGACATCGCCATCGAGGCCGCCGAGGGCGGCTATCTGCGCCGCACGGCCTGGGGCGCCGATATCCTTTTGGACCATGCCCGCGATGCCGCGAATGCCCTGGCCGGGGCGCTGATCGAGGGCTTCACGCGCCAGGGCGAAGGGCTGGTCTGCCTCCATGCCGGCGCGGTGCGGCTGGGGCCGGCCTTGGTCCTGTTCATCGGCGAATCGGAATCGGGCAAGAGCAGCCTTTCCCTGCAACTGGCCGCCGCCGGCCATCGCTTTTTCGGCGATGACCGCATTCTCCTCGACCTCTCGGCTGATCCTGTGACGGGTCTGTGCTTCGGCCTGGCGCCGAAGGTCCGCCTGCCGCTGCCGTCCGAGGCGGGCGAGGTTTTCGCGAACTTCGTCGCGGCCAGGACCCGGCGCGAGATGGCCGGCCAGGCCTATCTCTCCCTCGCGGAGGAAAGTGCCGGTTTCGGCGAGGAGTCCCCGGTCGGGGCTCTGGTCCTGGCGGATCGGCGCGAGGGGTCAGAGACATCGCTTGCGCCGGCCGGCCGCGGCGATCTGATGCGGGCCCTGATCGGGCAGAGCTATGCCCCGCATATCCCGGCGGAACGGCTGATCGCACGCTTCGCCCTGATGGGCACGGCGGTTTCGGCTTGGCACCTGACATTTCACAATAGCCGCGAGGCCGCCGCCACGCTGGCCGAAGCGGTGCTGGACTAAGCACGATGCGCTACAGGCGGAATCCCGAGGTCAGCGTGACGGAGGCGGAGACCGAGACCTTTCTCGTCCTGCCGGGCACGGAAGAGGTGTTCTATCTGGATCCGCTGGCCAGCGGTCTCTGGCGCCTGCTGGCCGAGCCGCGGAACCGGGAGGAGATCGTCGAAACCTTCCGGGCCGCCTTCCCCGACCGTCCGGCCGAGGAGCTTGTCGGGGATCTCGACGCGGCCCTGGCGGAACTGCTCGCCCGAGGCCTCGCGCTCAGCGTTCCGTGAAGGCCTCGGAGGTCGTGCGCGCCACCCGATCGGTCAGGTAGGAGAGAATCGAGCGTTCGCCGATCACCATATCGACCTGGGCGTCCATCCCGGGGGTCACGGGGAATTTGCCCGGGAAATCGCCCATATAGGTCTGGTTCACACGGATCTGCACCGGGAAGGTCGATTGCTTGGTTTCCGGGTCCTGGACCGAGTTGGGTGAGATCTGCTCGACGCGGCCTTTGAGTTCGCCGAACTTCACATAGTCATAGGTCGTGATCTTCACCTTGGCTTCCTGGCCGATAAAGATGAAGCCGATATCGGCGTTCGAGACCCGCGCCTCGACGATCAGGGTATCGCCCGTGGGCACGACATTCATGATCGGGTCGCCTGGCGGGATCGCCTGGCCGACCGCGGCGACTTCCAGATTCTGAACGATGCCGTCGACGGGCGAGCGGATGACCAGATTGGCGAGGCGCGAGCGCTGCTGCTGCAGGGTGCGGAAGGCCCGGTCGCGCTCGATCCGAGCCTGGGCCAATCGCCCCAGGACTTCCGAGATCATGTCGCGCCGAATGGAGCCGCGCCGATCGGTGGCCTCCTGCAGGGCCGATTCGGTCGAGCGGAGCTGTTGGCGCGCCTGGCCTAGCTGACCCTTTGCCTCGGCCACCTGCCGTTTGATCGAGAGATAGCGCAGCTTGGGGAAATAGCCCTTGTCGGCCAGGGTGGCGATGGCCGCCTCCTGCTGGAGCAGCACGTCGAGACCGACCTCGAGCGCGCTGATCTGCTCGTGCAGCCCGGCGATATCGCCCTGGCGCTGGTTGAGCAGTTGCTCCGCCGCGTTCTGCCGGGATTCCATCGAATTGCGGCGTGCTTCATAGAGGCGCGTCTCGTTCGCGATCAGGTCGGGGCGCGTCGCGCCGAGCTCGGTGGGGAATTCCGGCGCCTCCCCCTTCGCCTCGGCGGTCAGTCTTGCGGATTCCGCGGTCAGCGACTGCCATTCGTTCTCGGCCTTGGCCATCTCCTCGCGGATCAGGTCGGGCGACAGCTCGATCAGCACCTGGTCGGCCTTGACGACGTCGCCTTCCTTGACGAAGAGGCCGGCGACCGTGCCACCCTCGGGATGGTTGATCACCTTGACCTTGCCGATCGGCCGGACCTGCCCCGGCGCGGAGGCAAGCTGGTTGACCATCGCGATCGCCGCCCATGCCAGCAGGATCACGAACAGCGCGGCGACGGCGATAATCAGATAGCGGGCGACGGGCGAATGCTCCCGTTCGGCGACCGCCTCCAACTCGGGCAGGAAATCGGCATAGCTGGCGCGGGTCATGCGCGACCGCGCGGGCAAGGTGATCTGGCGCCCGGTGGCCTCGGCGGGCGGGCCGCCCTGTTGGGCCGGCGGCCCTCCTTGGCCGCCACCAGGACCCGGCACGGGATTCGGGATGGGATTGGTGCCGGGGGCTGCGCCCCGAGTGCTATGGGTGGCGGCACCCTGGGCGTTATGGGGCGCGCCATCGGGCGGCGTGCCTTCGCTGCCGGCGAGGCGCAGCCGCAGATTGGGTTTTTCGGGCGGCTGTTCGCTCATTCCTGGGTGCCGCTCCAATACTCGGCCATGCGTGTGCGCGCATAGTCGATAATTTCCGAGGGCGGGCCGATCCGGTCGATCCGGCCGTCGATCAGCAGGATGACCTTGTCGGTGATCGCGACCGGCGCCATGCGGTGCGAGATCAGGATGATTGTGCGTCCGCGCGATGCCCGCTTGAGGTTGTGCATGAGCAGGGACTCGGAGGCTGCATCGAGCGCGCTGGTCGCCTCGTCCAGGATCAGGATCCGCGGATTGCGGATCAGCGCCCGCGCGATGCAGAGAAGCTGGCGTTGGCCGGCGGAAAGTCCCCCGCCGCGTTCGGTCAGCGGCGTGTCGTAGCCCTGCGGCAGGCGCTGGATGAATTCATGCGCGCCGACGAATTTGGCGACCGCGACCACGCGCTCGGGCTCCTTGAGCGGCGTGCCCATGGCGATGTTCTCGCGCACGGAACCGCTGAACAATTGGATGTCCTGGGGCACGACGCCGATCTGGGTGCGCAGCGATGCGGGCGCGATATGCTGGACATCGGTATGGTCGATCAGCACCCGGCCATCGGTCGGCTCGTAGAGATTCTGCAGCAGCTTCGCCACGGTGCTCTTGCCCGAGCCGGAGGGCCCGATCACGCCGACGATCGTGCCGCTGTCGATCGTGAAGCTGATATCCTCGAGCACCGGCGGCCGGTCCGGGGAGAAGGCGAAACTGACGTTCTCGAATTCGATATCGCCCTTGAGCGGCGGAATCGGGCCGATCTCGCCGCGGCCGGCCTCGACCGGCGATTCCATGATTTCGTCGATACGCTCGAAGGCCGAACGGACCTCCTGCATCTGGCTCCACGCGGTCACGACCTGACGGATCGGCGCGAGCGCGCGGCTGGACAGGATATTGGCCGCGATCAGGGCGCCGATGGACATATCGCCGGCGATGATCGATAGCGCGCCGACGCAGACGATCACCAGGCTGACGACCTGTTGCAGGACCGTCCCGAGGACATTGATGAAATTGGCCAGATTGCTCGATTCGAAGCCGGTATAGGCCGAGAGGGCGAGGCGGTTGCCCCAGCGCCGCTCGATCTCGGATTCGAGGCCGAGCGATTTGATGGTCAGCGCATTGGCCATGGTCTCCGCCAGGGCCGAGGTCTTCGCGGCCAGGGCCATGAAGGTCTTTTCGACCAGCCCCTTCTGGACCCGGTGGAAGGCCACCGAGATCAGCACGAAGACCGGCATGGCGCCGACGGTGATCAGGCCCAGGAGCGGGTTGATGAAGAGCAGAGCGGCGACGAAGACAAAGGCGAAGGCCATGTCGACGAGAACCAGCGGCATCTGGCCGGTGAAAAAGGCGCGCACCGTGTCGAGTTGGCGCAGCCTTTCGCTGATCATGCCGGTCGGGGTGTTCTCGAAATGCGAATAGGGCAGGTGCAGAAGGTGGTGGACCACCTCGTTGCCCAGCAGGGCGTCGACCCGCGCGCCGGTATGGGTCGAGACATAACCGCGGATGCTGCGAAGCACGAAATCGAAGACGTAGAGAATTCCCATCCCGATGACGAGCACATACAGAGTGTCCACCGCGCCCTGGCCGACGACCTTGTTGTAGACCGTCATGATGAAGAGCGGCGAGGCGAGCGCGAACAGATTGACGACCAGGGAGGCGAGGATCAGCTCCCATATCACACGCCGGACGCGGCTTGCGATCATGGTCCGCCAGTCGACGCCGCGGGTGATCAACGGCTTGGGCCGGAAGAGGATGACTTCCTCGCCCAGGCGCAAGAGTTCCTTGGCGGACATCAGCGGAGTCGAGCCGTCGCGCGGATTGAACACGGCATAGCCGTCGCCTTCGGCCTCGACCACAACCCGCGAATCCTTGAGGGCCGGGCCGATGATGACGAAGGGGGTGGGCATGCGCTCCAGGCTTGCCGCTGTCAGCTCGTTGCATGCGGCGCGGTAGCCAAGGCGATCGGCCGCGAGCAGGAAATTCTCGATCGACATGCCGCCCGCCGTGACCGGCAGCGTGTTGCGTATTTCCGAATCGCTGACCGGGCGCTCGAATGCCAGGGTGATCCGGATCAGACAGCGCAGCAGGCCGTCGATATCCTGCTGATCGCGCGAATCCTCCGAATCTGCCGTATCGGGGAGCTGAGTCCGGTCGCGATCCGTTTGCCTGTTCATAGAAACAAGGCCGGAGTCCCGGTCGTTCGGCGCATTCTGTGGCGCATTCGGTGAATCGTGAACCATGTCTGGTCGGGTCCGGGGCGGGCTAGGACGCCAGAATCGCAGCGGCGGGGATCAAGGTCTCGCGCAAGCGGCGTTGCAAAATGCATTGCAAAACGCAATTATTCATATCGGGCTCCCCTCCCTTTCGACGGGATGGTGGGCCTGGTTCGATGGGAATCTCGTTATGCAAGAGTGAAACCGATTTGCCCCGTTGTCCTGTCAAACGGTTCGATATTATTTCGACCTTGTTAAATCTATACA
This sequence comes from Pseudomonadota bacterium, assembly GCA_027619995.1. Lineage (GTDB taxonomy): Bacteria > Pseudomonadota > Alphaproteobacteria > CADEGL01 > CADEGL01 > JABIRQ01. Next base: position 5,310 of record JAQCGR010000169.1, read on the forward strand.
TGCAAAATATAAACACAAAGTCTTGGAATCGGAAGAAAATAGGGTTTCGGCGCATATAAACGGTCAACTTAGCCCAGGACTTGCAACGCACCGGATGGACAAAATCGGCGATCCGCGCCGTGACACGGGAAGGAGCGTGCTTGCCATGAAGACCTCGATATTCGGCTTCTTGCGCGAGCCGGTCGCATTGGTGCTTGGGGCATCGGTCGTTTGGGCGGCGCTTGCGGTCGGCGTTGTCGCCATCGCGCCAGGCGCTTCGGCGCAGGTCTCCGGCGCGGCGCTGCCGGCCTCGATCGGCCTTGCGGCCAAGGTGGTGCGCGAGGTCAAGGGCAAGCGCGGAAACCATGTGCGCGAAATCGCGCTGAAGGACGAAATCTTTCAGAACGAACGGATCGAGACCGGCCCTGGCGCGGCGGCCGTGATTCTGTTGCGCGATAACACGAAAATCTCGCTCGGCCCGAAATCCAGCCTGGTGCTCGACGAGTTTGTTTTCGATCCGATGCCGAACAAGCGCAAGGTCGTGATGAACGCCGGCAGCGGCTACCGGCCCGCTTTCCTCGGCGAGAAACGATAGAAGGCGGCAAGGCGATGATTGCGGATCGCGTGTTGGTCACGGGCGGCGCCGGTTTCATCGGCTCGCATCTCTGCGAGCGGTTGGTCGAGGACGGGGCCGATGTCTTGTGCATCGACAACTATTTCACCGGCGCCAAGCGCAACGTCGCGCATCTCATGGGGCAAACCAATTTCGAGCTCCAACGCCACGACGTGACCTTCCCCCTCTATATCGAGACCGACCGCATTTACAATCTGGCCTGCCCAGCCTCGCCCGTGCATTACCAGTTCGATCCGGTGCAGACGACCAAGACCAGCGTGCATGGCGCCATCAACATGCTGGGCCTAGCCAAACGGGTGAAGGCGCGCATCCTTCAGGCCTCGACCAGCGAGGTCTATGGCGATCCCAGCGTCCATCCGCAGACCGAGGACTACTGGGGCAATGTCAATCCGATCGGGCTGCGCGCCTGCTACGACGAAGGCAAGCGCTGCGCCGAGACCCTGTTCTTCGACTATCACCGCCAGCACGGCCTCGCCATCCGGGTCGCCCGTATCTTCAACACCTACGGCCCGCGGATGCATCCCGATGACGGAAGGGTGGTGTCAAACTTCATCGTCCAGGCGCTGCGGGGCGAGCCGATCACGATCTATGGCGATGGCTCGCAGACCCGGGCCTTCTGTTATGTCGACGATCTGGTCGAGGGGTTGTTGCGCCTGATGGCGGCGCCCGACACGGCGACCGGGCCGGTCAATCTGGGCAACCCGGTCGAATTCACGATCCGCGAACTGGCGGAGGCGGTGCTCGCCCAGACGGGATCACGCTCGAAGCTCGTCTTCAAACCCCTGCCGTCGGACGATCCCAAGCAACGCTGTCCGGATATCGCCTTGGCCGGGAAGCTGCTCGACTGGCGGCCCACGGTCGCGCTGGAAGACGGGCTCAAGCGGACGATCGACTACTTCAAGGCGCTACTCGCCACCTGATCCGGCCCCGATCGATCCGCCCCCGATCGATCCGCCTGGGCCTTCCCGACGAAAGGCGCAGAGGAGTAGACGGTGCGAGGTCAGCAGGGGCGTCATCCAGGTGCCGAAGCGGCGCGCCGGGGCGTTGTTGTCGATCGGGATGAAGAAAACATCGTCGGCCCAGGCGCGCACCGGCGCGTAGCTGTCGAACAGGCTGTAGGAATAATAGACCCCGTCGCCCTCGTCATAGAGATAGCCGCGGCCGCCGGTCTTGAGACGGTCGGCGATGCCCCAGAGGCCCAGGCGGTAGAGCGCCAGTTTGACGTAACGCGAGAAGGGCCGGCCGCCGCCGAAGCGGTTGGAATCGGACATGAAGACGCCCTTGCGCGCGACGCGCAGCATCTCGGCCACGACCCGCTCGGGATGGCGGACATGGTGCAGACAGCCCAATTCGAAGACGACGTCGAAACTGTCGTCCGGGAAGGGCAGCTGATAGCCTGTCAACGCCGGACTAAAAATGCATCGGTGCGCCGGAGTAAAAATGCATCAGTGAGGCGAGCAGGAAGG
>JAQCGR010000001.1 GCA_027619995.1 Pseudomonadota bacterium
GCCAGCCGAATGTGCCAACTACTTCGCCGCCGCCGGCTATGAACCCGAGTGATCGAAAAATGCTCTAGCAGCCCCGGCGGCCCGCGCCAGATGCTTGCGCCAGATGCTTGCGCCAGATGCTTGCGCCAGATGCTTGCGGAGGCCTCGATCCGGGGCGAGACTCGGCGCGGTCATCGTCGAGGGGGGAATGCGATGCTGAGTCTCGAGGAACGGCGTGCGGAGCACAGGGCACTGGAGGCGCGGCCTTTCGCCGCCAGTCTCGGCGCGCTGCTGGACGAGGCCGCCGCGCGCTTCGGCGATGCGCCCTGCCTGGTCTTTTTCGAGGAGGGCCTGACCCTCTCCTTCGTCGAATTCCGCGACCAGGTCAATCGCGCCGCCAATGCCCTGCGCGATCTCGGCATCGCCAAGAGCGAAAAGGTCGCTGTGATGCTGCCCAATGGCCCTGCCTTTCCGATTGCCTGGCTCGCCCTGGCCCGGCTGGGCGCGGTCCTGGTGCCTGTCAACAACCGCTACACCGCGCGCGAGCTGCGTTACCTGATCGAGGATTCGCAGGCGGATGCCCTCGTCATCCATCCCGACTATCTGGCGGTGCTCGACGGTATCGAGGCCCGCACCGCCCTGCTGTCGGACGATCGGATAATTCTCGTCGATGGCGCCGATCCGCGCTTCCCGAACCGCTGGGATGCGATGCTCGCCGATGCCTCGCCGGTCTTCGCGGCGAGCGAGCCGGTCGGCCAGGACGACCTCCTCAATATCCAATACACCTCGGGCACGACGGGTTTCCCCAAGGGCTGCATGCTGACCCATCTCTATTGGCTGATGTGCGGCCGGGTGTCCTGCTACACCGCCGGCTTCACGCCCAAGCGCCTGCTGATGGGCCAGTATTTCTATTACATGGACCCGCTGTTCCTGCTGGTCATCGCGCTGGAGCAGGGCGCGGCCTACTACATCTGCACGCGGCCCAGCACCTCGCATTTCATGCGCTGGATCGCGGAATACGACGCCGAGCTCTGCCTCATCTTCGAGTTCGTCTACAAGCAACCGCCCGATCCGCGCGACGCCGAGAACAAGCTGGTTCATGCCTGGCTTTTCGGCCTCACTCCCGAAAACCATGCCGACTTGGAACGTCGCTTCGGCATCCGCGCGCGCGAACTCTTCGGCATGACCGAGATCGGGACCGGCAGCTACATGCCCGCCGATCACGACCATATGGTCGGCTCCGGCCTCTGCGGCATTCCCGTGCCCTTCCGCGAACTTCGGGTCACGCGCGAGGACGGGACCGAAGCGACGCCGGGGGAGGTGGGCGAGCTCTGGGTGCGTGGTCCCGGCATGATGCTGGGCTACTACAACAAGCCCGAAGCGAACGCGGAGTCCTTCTCCGACGGCTGGTTCCGCACGGGCGATCTCTTCACCCGAAACGAGGCCGGCTATCACCGCATCGTCGGGCGGCTCAAGGACATGGTCCGGCGCAGCGGCGAGAATATCGCGGCCCGCGAGGTCGAGGCCGTACTGCGCGCCATGCCCGAGATCGAGGAGGCCGCGGTCGTTCCCGTGCCCGACCCGGACCACGGCGAAGAGGTGAAAGCCTATATATCGTTGATGCCCGGCGTGGCGCGCGAGGCGGCGTCGCCCGAGCGCATCCTGGCCCATTGCGCGACGGGTCTGGCCCGCTTCAAGCTGCCCCGTTACATCGCCTATGTGGAGGGCTTCTCCAAGACGATCAGCGACCGGGTCGAGAAGAAGGCCCTGACCGCCGGCGTCGCCGACCTGCGCGCCGGTTCCTACGACCGGGTCGAGGGGCGTTGGCGTTAGGGCTGGGCTGGCTCGGCTGTTCGCCGCTTCCGCCCGGTCGCCACGGTCTGGCCGAGAATGGCCAGCAGGACGATGCCCGCGCCGATCATCTCGCGCGGGGCGATCGCCTCGCCCGCGAAGAGCCAGGTCCAGATCGGCGCGAGCACGATCTCGGACAGGCTGAGCAGCGCCAGCACCCCGGCGGGGATATGGCGCGCGCCGCGCACGAAGCAGAGCATCCCCAGCGCGATCAGACTGCCGCCCATCAGTGTCACGATGAGGGCATCGCCGAGCGGCATGTCGAGATCGCCGGTGCCCCGGGCGAGGGCGATGAAAAAGCTGGCGATGAGGCCGATCAGCCCACCCCAGCAGACCGTGGGCAGCATCTCGACCTGGCGGCCATAGCGCAGCATCACGGTCAGCCCGGCGAAGCCGAAGGCGACCAGCAGGGCGTAGAGACTGCCGAGAATCTGCAGGTCTGTCCGGTTGCCCGAAACCATGACGCAGACCCCCGCGATGGCGATGCCCATGGCGGCCCAGGTCACTGCCGTCGGCTTTTCTCCCATCAGCGCCCAGGCCATCATGCCGGCCAGGAAGGGCGAGAGGCTGATGACGAAGACGGCATTCGCGGTCGAGGTATGGACGACGGCGAAGACCATGAAGACCGAGGCGATGGCCTGGCAGATCCCGCCCAGGATGGCGGGCAGCCCGGCACGCCGGAAACTCGTGATGATGCGACCGCGCTGGACCAGGATCAGCGCGATCATCAGAAAGACGAACTGGCCATAGAAACGCCAGAAGGCGATGACCTCGCTCGGCGCCGCATCGGTCAGTCGGATCGACAGGCTTTGCAGACTCCAAAGCACGCCCGCGCCCAGGACCAGGGCAGCGCCCAGGGCCGGCCGGGCGACAGGCATGTTCTCCAGGCTTGGCGCGCGCGGCGGAAGCTCCCGCCCCTCTGTTGGACTCATGGAGGCGACTCAGGGTTGGGGAGCAGGGGCGGCGTTGCGGATCGTGCGCCAGACCGCCTGCGGCGTCGCGGGCATGTCGATATCGTGCACCCCCAGAGGCGCCAGGGCGTCGAGCAATGCCGCGGTAATTGCCGGCGGGGACGGCATGGCGGCCGATTCTCCCACCCCCTTCACGCCCAACGGATTGCTGGGGCAGGGTGTTCCTTCGAGGATAATCGAAATATCCGGCATGTCATCCGCCCGGGGCAGGCAGTAGTCCATCAGCGAGCCGGAAAGAAGCTGACCCTCCGCGTCGTAGCGTGTGTCTTCCAACAGGGCCTGGCCGAGCCCATGGGCGAGGCCGCCATGGATCTGGCCTTCGACGATCATCGGGTTGATCACCAGGCCGATATCCTGAACGCAGCTATAGCGCAGCACCCGGACGCGGCCGGTATCCGGATCGACCTCGACCTCGGCGATATGGCAGCCATTGGGATGGGCATGCTTGCCGGGGGTGAATTCGGCATGGGCCTCCAGGCCGGGCGCATCGCCCGGGGGCAGGCGCGCCGGATCGTGGGCGGCCCGGAAGACCTCGCGCATGGCGATGCGCCGGTCCGTTCCCGCGATGACGAAACCACCATCCTCGAAAGCCAGATCGGCGGGCGCAGCTTCGAGAAGATGGCCGGCGATGGGCCGCGCCAGTTCGACGAGGGTTTCCATGGCGAGATGCATCGCCGTGCCGTCGAGGACGAGGGAGCGCGATCCGGCCGTGCCCATGCCGTGTTTGACGCGGTCCGTGTCGCCCTGGACGATCTCGACCTCGTCCGGGTCCAGCCCGAAACGGTCGGCGACGATCTGGGCGAAGGCCGTCTCATGGCCCTGGCCGTTCGACATCATCCCCGACAGCACGGTCACACCGCCATCGGGCGTGGTGATGAGATCGGTCGGTTCGGTCATGCCCGGGCCGCCATTGGCCTCGACATAGGGCACGAGTCCCAACCCGCGCAGGCAGCCGCGCGCCTCGCTCTCGGCCCGCCGCGCGCCGAAGCCGTCGAGATCCGCGATCTCGCGCGCCCGGTCCAGGGTCGCGGGGAAATCGCCGGAGTCGTAGACCAGCCCGGTCGGCGTTTCATGGGGCAGATCGGCCGGGCCGATCATGTTGCGCCGGCGCAGTTCGACCCGGTCGATGCCCATTTCCTCGGCTGCGGCCTCGATCAGCCGCTCGATCAGGTTGATCGCCTCCGGTCGTCCGGCACCTCGGAAGACATCGGTGCGCACGGTGTTGGTCAGCACGGCGCGGACCTGCACATGGGCCGCCGGGATGCGGTAGGGGCCGCAGGAGGCGGGGATGCCGGCGACCGGCGACAGGGTCCCCATATTGGTGGCATAGGCGCCCAGATTGGCCCGGTTGACCGTGCGGAAGCCGAGGATGCGGCCCTCCGTGTCGAGCGCCAGGGCGGCGTCGGAAACATGATCGCGGGCCTGGGAATCGGTGACGAAGCCTTCGCCGTTGCTGCCCGGCCAGCGTACCGGGCGGCCGAGCCGCCGGGCCGCCCAAAGGACCGACAGGGTTTCCGGATAGATCATGTTCTTCATACCGAAGGCGCCGCCGACATCGCCGATCACGCAACGCAGGCTGCCGGCGGGCAGGCCCAGCAACTCCACCGACTTGTCCCGAACCCGGTGCGGCGTCTGGCCGTTGGTATGGATGGTCTGGCGGCCGTCGCTATCCGGCGGCAGGGCGATCACGGCGCGCGGCTCGATCGAATGGATTATCAGGCGGTTGTTGACGATGCGGCGCTCGACGATATGGGCCGCCTTGGCGAAGGCCGCCGCCGTCGCTGCGGCATCGCCGATCTCGTGAATATAGCAAAGATTGTCGGGCGCCTCGGGCCAGACAATGGCACTGCCGGGCGCATCCGCCGTCGCGGTCTCGACCGTCGCTGGCAGGGGCGTGTAAGTCACCACGATCCGTTCGGTCGCGTCCCTGGCCAAGGAAGCGCACTCCGCCACGACCATGGCGACGGCTTCGCCGATCTGGCGGACATGATCCCGGGCCAGCACGGGCTGGGCCGGCGCGAATATTTCGCGTCCCTCCACCTCCTTGGGCAGGAAGAAGGGGGGGATGTCGAGAACGCCGTCCGTCGTCAGATCGGCGATGGTGAATATCCCAGCGACCCCCGGCATCGCGGCGGCTTGGGCCGTGTCCAGGGTATCGATCCGGGCATGGGCATGGGGCGAGCGCAGGAAGGCCACGTGCAATTCGCCCTCGAAGCGCAGGTCGTCGACGAAGCGGCCCGCACCGGTCAGCAGGCGCCTGTCCTCCTTGCGCGGCAGGCGGCGGCCGATCTGGCGGGCGCTCATGCCGAGCCTCGCGCCACCGGGTGCGGCTGCAAGGGGATTTCCTCCCCGCGCAGGTCGATGGCCCAGCCCTCATCGCCATCGCCACTGACGAGACCCATGACCAGCGCTCGGCCCGATGCGGGCAGCCAGGCGGTGGAGGAGGTGAGGCCGACGGGCACGCCGTCCTTCAGGATCGGCTCGGCTCCCATCGGTTTCGTGCCGGTTGTTGGGAAAGAGAAGGTCCGCAGCGCGCGGCTGCGGCTGGCGGGCGGCGCAAGCCCGATCTCGGCCGCCGTGATCGTGGGGCCGAAATCGAGGCCCCAGGCCGGCCGGCCCGCTTCCAGGCGCAGGGCCTCGGCGGCGAGATGGCCGGCATGGCGAAGGCCCAGGCTTTCGCCCGCCAGAACGAGGGCGTCATGGGCGCAGACGGCCATCTCGGCGGGCAGGATCAACAGCCAGCTGTCGTCGCGGGCGCCCAGATTGACCAGCCGGGCGGTGGCATAGCCGATTTCGACCGAACGCGATTGGCCCGCGCTCATTCCGTCCCGCGCCGCGCCGGCGGCGGCCAGCAAGGCGCCGGCCCGCGGGCCCTGCAACCCGATCAGGGCCAGCCCGCCGGTCATGTCGGTGCAGGCACAGCGCGCCTCGGCGGGCCGGTTGCGCGCGATCCAGTCGGGCAGGCGGACGAGCTGTTCGGGCAGATCGAGCAGCAGATGCCCGCCCTCCCAGGGCAGGACCATGGGCGCGGCCTCGATCCCGCCGCGCGCATTGGCCATGATCGCACTCGTCGCCAACCCGTCCGGCGGCACGGCGCCGGCCAGACCGGCCAGAACCTCGGAGGCATCCGGCCCGGTCAGGGCGAGCTTGGTCATCGAGGACAGATCGAACAGGGCCACGCCCGTTACGGTGGCGGCCAGTTCCTCGCCCAGGCAGGCATCCCACCCCTCGGCTGCTCCGGTTTCATACCAGACCGGTCGCTCGTAGCCCGCGACGGCGGAGAAGACCGCTCCCGCCGCGGCCATGCGCTCGTGCAGGGGCGAGCGGCGCAACCCGCGGCCGGTCTTGAAGTCATGGCCCGGGCTGTGGATGTCGAAATGAAAGCTCGGCATTTCGCTGACCCGTTCCCTCAGGAAACGCTCGCCGTGCTGGACCGGGGCGAAGCGGCGTATATCCATCGCCGTGGTGTCGATTTCCGCCTCGCCCTCGACCAGCCATTCCGCGACCACCGCGCCGGAGGCGGAGGAGGTGATGCCGCTCGAATTCATCCCCGCCGCGACCCAGAAACCCGCCAGGCCCGGCGCCGGGCCGATCAGGGGCAGCCCGTCCGGGCTGAAGCTTTCCGGCCCGTTCAACAGGGTGCGGATCTCCGCCGTCTCCAGGGCCGGGATGCGTTCGATGGCGCCCGGCATATAGGGGCCGAACTGGTCCCAGTCCTCGGGCAGCAGGCCGAAGGCGAAATCCTCGGGCAGAGTGTCGAGAGGCAGGGCTTTCGCGTTCCGGTCGAAGCAGCCGACCAGCAAGCCGCCGACCTCCTCGCGCCCATAGATCAGGGCGTCGGGGTCGCGGAACACGGGCAAGTCGGGGGTCACCCCCTCGATCGGCTTGGTCAGGACGTAGAAATGTTCGGCGGCGTAGAGCGGCACGCCGACTCCGGCCATCGCGCCGATTCGCCGGCTCCACAGCCCGGCGGCCAGGACGACCGATTCGCAGGTGATGGTGCCCTTGTCCGTCTCGACTCCCGTTACCCTGCCGTCCTCGATGGCGAAGCCGGTGACCTTGGTGTCCTCGACCAGCCGCGCGCCGCGCTGGCGCGCGACCCGCATATAGGCGCTGGTGATATCGGTCGGATTGACCCTTCCGTCGCCCGGGCTCCAGGCCGCGCCGACCAGATCGTCGGTGCGCATGAGGGGGAATTTCCGCTTCACCTCGGCCGGGTCGATGATCTCGATATCGACGCCGATCACCCGGGCGAGCGAGCGGATGCGGCGCAGATCGTCCAGCCGCGCCTCGGAGCGTGCCAGCACGACGCGCCCGCAATTGCGCCAGCCGATCGATTGGCCGGCCTCTTTTTCCAGTTCGGGGATCGTGTCGCGGGTGCGCCGGAACAGGGACATCGCCGCGGGCAGGCTTTCCAGCAGGGTGATATTGCCGGCCGAATGCCAGGTCGTGCCGCAGCCGAGCTGGTTGCGCTCGATCACCACGACGTCCTTCACTCCAAGACGGGTCAGGTGATAGGCCGCGCTGCAGCCGGTCACGCCGGCGCCGATCACGACCACCTGGGCCTGGGTCGGAAATGCCTCGCTCATGTCTTTGTCCCTCTCGGCGGCAAGCGCGTCACGCGGTCAGAATAGCCGCCGGGCGCCCGCCGCACAGGGGGAATCGCAAGAATCGATAGACCCGTCGCTAGTGTTTCTTGACCGTCCAGACATCGCCGCGATGCATGACCGCAGCGAGATCGGCGGGCGGCGACTTTTCGCGGATGGCGGCGGTCTGCTCGGCCAGCCTCGCTTCGTAGACCGGTCCCGGATTGCAATAGATCACGCCGACGGCGACGGGCATCGGCGGCTCCATCCCGACCAGCATTTCGGCCAGAATCCGGTCGGTTTCGTCATGGACCATCAGATCGGCCTCGGTGATGCCGTTCTCGCCCAGCTTGACCATTTCGAGATGCAGGGCGCCGGGTTTCAGGCGCAGGCCCTTGTCCCGGTCCTTGCCGAAGATCAGCGGCTCGCCGTGGCGCACCTCGATCTGGGTGTCCTCGGCGGCGGCGCGGTCGGTGAACTTGTCGAAGGCACCATCGTTGTAGACGATGCAGTTCTGGAAGATTTCGACGAAGGACGTGCCCTTATGGGCATGGGCGCGCATCAGGATGCCGGGCATCTGCTTCTGCTGGGTATCGACCGCCCGGGCGACGAAGCGCGCGCCCGCGCCCAGCGCGAAGCGGCAGGCCGAGACCGGCTGCTCGACCGAGCCCATGGGCGTCGAGGGCGAACGGGTGCCGACCCGCGAGGTCGGCGAATACTGGCCCTTGGTCAGGCCGTAGATCTCGTTGTTGAACAGCAGGAACTGCAGGTCGATGTTGCGGCGCAGCAGGTGCAGCAGATGGTTGCCGCCGATCGACATCGCGTCGCCGTCGCCCGAGACGACCCAGATGTCGAGTTCCGGATTGGCCAGCTTGATGCCGGTCGCGACGGCCGGCGCGCGGCCGTGGATCGTGTGGAAGCCGTAGGTCGAGACGTAATAGGGGAAGCGCGCGGCGCAGCCGATGCCCGAGACGAAGACCGTCTTGTGCCGGGGCGTGCCGATATCGGCCAGGGTCTTGGTGACGCCCTTGAGGATGGCGTAATCGCCGCAACCGGGGCACCAGCGAACTTCCTGGTCCGAGGTGAAGTCCTTGGCCGTCAGCTTTTCGGGCGGGGTGGCGATGTTCATCCTAGCTCTCCAATCGGCTGCGGACGGCCTGTTCGATTTCCGCGATCTTGAAGGGCAGCCCGTTCACCTTGTTGAAGCCCTCGGCCGCGACGAGATACTCGGCGCGCAGCACTTGGACGAGCTGTCCGTTGTTCATTTCCGGCACCACCACCTGGTCGTAGCCGGCCAGCAGTTCGCCCAGATTGCGCGGCAGCGGCCAGATATGGCGCAGGTGGATGTGCGAGACGTCGAGCCCCTCGGCACGCAGGTTGAGGACCGCGCGGCTGATCGGGCCATAGGTCGAGCCCCAGCCGACCAGGGCCAGCTTGCCGCCCTCGCGTCCCTGATCGACGGTCTGCTCGGGGATGTCCTTGGCGATGCCGCGAATTTTCGCCGCGCGCACATCGGTCATCCGCTGGTGGTTGGCCGGGTCGTAGGAGATATGGCCGCTGTCGTAGTCCTTCTCAATGCCGCCGATGCGGTGTTCGAGGCCGGGCGTGCCGGGCTTGGCCCAGTTCCGCGCCAGGGTCTCGGGATCGCGCAGATAGGGATGGAAACCCTCCACCTCCTCGCGATGATGGACCGGGAAGGGCTCCAGCTTGGACAGATCGGGCAGCAGCCAGGGTTCGGCCGCGTTCACGATATAGCCGTCGGTCAGCACGATCACCGGCGTCATGTATTTGGTCGCCAGACGCACCGCCTCAATTCCCACTTCGAAACAATCGCCCGGCGCGCGCGCGGCCAGGACGACGAGGGGGCTGTCGGCGTTGCGGCCCCAGACCGCCTGCAGCAGGTCCGACTGTTCGGTCTTGGTCGGCAGGCCGGTCGAGGGGCCTGCGCGCTGGGCGTCGACCACGATCAGCGGCAATTCGGTGCCGATGGCCAGGCCGATCGCCTCGGTCTTGAGCGCCACGCCGGGGCCGGAACTGGAGGTGATGCCGAGCGAGCCGGCATAGGAGGCGCCGATGGCGGCGCAGACCGCCGCGATCTCGTCCTCCGCCTGGAAAGTCGTCAGATCGAACTGGCGCAGCCCGGCCAGGGTGTGCAGCAGGGACGAGGCCGGGGTGATCGGATAGGAGCAGAAGACCAGCTTGATCCCGGCCAGCTGCGTGCCGGCAAGGAGGCCCCAGGCCATCGCGTCGGTGCCGGTCACGGTGCGGTACTCGCCCGGCGCGATTTCCGCCTCGGGCACGGCATAGGCATGGACGTCGCCCGGCAGTTCGGCCGTCTCGCCGAAGGCATGGCCGGCGTTGAGCGCGGCGATATTGGCCCCGGCGATGTCCGGGCGCTTGGCGAATTTGGTCTTGAGCCATTTGACGCTGGCGTCGCGCTCGCGGTTGTAGAGCCAGTAGACCAATCCCAGCGTCCACATGTTCTTGCAGCGCAGGGCCTCTTTCTGGGTCAGGCCGAATTCCTTGACCGCTTCCAGGGTCAGCTTGGAAACGTCGATCGACCAGACCTGATAGGCGTCGAGGCTCTGGTCCTCGAGCGGATTGGTCTCGTAGCCGGCCTTTTTCAGGTTGCGGTCGCTGAAGGCGCCCGAATCGGCGATCACCAGGCCGCCCGCGCGCAGGTTGCCGATATTGGTGATCAGCGCGGCGGGGTTGAGGGCGATCAGAACATCGGGCTGGTCGCCGGCTGTGCGGATCTCGCGTGCGCCGAAATTGATCTGGAAGGCGCTGACGCCGTAGGTCGTGCCGGCGGGCGCCCGGATCTCCGCCGGAAAGTCCGGAAAGGTGGCCAGATCGTTGCCCGCGAGCGCCGTCGCGAGGGTGAAATGGTTGCCCGTAAGTTGCAGGCCGTCGCCCGAGTCGCCTGCGAAACGCACGACGACCGAATCGAGACTTTCGCGGCCCGCGATCGATCCTTCCATGATTCCTCTATCTCCGGTCTCTTGTCCCGTCGCGCTTGCCCTGGCCCCGCCTTCTGGCGGCGGGGCTCCACCGGGCGTTCGTCTGGACCTTGCGGATCCCCCAGGGTCGATTCCCCGGGCCGATCTGCGGTGTTCGCCCCATAATGATCCGGGCGACCCGGCACTAGATAGATCGCCCGCTCGTCTTCGTCCATGGCCCGCCGTTTTCCCGGTCAGGAAACCAGCACGTCCAGCATCTCCTCCACGGCCACGAATTTGCGCCGCGGCGCGGGTTTTGTGGCGGTGGATATTTCCGCTTCGTCGATCTTTTGCCAATCCTCGTAGGTGACGTAGCGGAGTCCCTTGCCGTCGAGCAGGGTTTCGAGGCCGCGCCGGCCTTCCTTGCCGGCGCCAAGATCATCCAAATTGCCCAGATCGCCCAGAATGCGCTGGGCGACGATATCGCCGTCCGGTTTGTTCGTGCCGATCACGCCGGTCGGGCCGCGCTTGACCCATCCCGCGCAATAGACCCCGTCCTCGACATGGCCGTCGTCGTTGACGATGACGCCGTTATCCGTATCGAAGGGCAGGCCCTCGACTGGCGCGGCCTGATAGCCGATGGCCGGCAGCACCAAGCCGCAATCGACCTCGAAGAATTCGCCCGTGCCGCGCGCCCGGCCGCCCTCGACCGCCGTGCGCTCCAGGCGCAGGGCTTCGACCCGGTCGCCACCCAGGATCTCGACCGGCTTGGCGTAGAAGGCGAAATGCACCCGTTTGGATTTGCCGGCCGGGTCCAAGGCGGTGAATTCGCGCAGGGTCTCGAGATTCCTCTCGCGCAGGCGCCGGTCGCGTGGACTCCAGTCGCCTTCGACCGAGTCCGGCAGGTCGGCCGGATCGACCACGGGATGGCTGTCGCTTAGGTTGCCCATCTCGCGCAGCTCGACATTGGTGAACTTGGCCTCGATCGGGCCGCGCCGCCCGAACATGTAGACGTCCTTGATCCCGCCCTTGTGGATCGCCTGGGCGGCATAGTCCGGCAGGTCCGTCTCGGCCATTTCCGCCGGTGTCTTCACCAGCACCCGGGCGATGTCGATCGCCACGTTGCCGTTGCCGATCACCGCGGCGGCGGAGCAGGAAAGATCGGGGTCGAGGGACCGGAAATCGGGATGGCCGTTGTACCAGCCGACGAAGGCGGCGGCGCCGAACACACCCTTCTTGTCCTCGCCGGGAATGCCCAGCGGCCGGTCGAGCGGCGAACCGATGGACAGGACCACGGCGTCGTAAAGGGCTTTCAATGCGTCGAGCGAGACGTCCTTGCCCAGTTCGACATTGCCGTAGAAACGCACCCGCTCATTCTGGGCCGTACGGTCATAGGCCTTGATCACGCGCTTGGTCGTCTGATGGTCGGGCGCGACGCCGCCGCGAATCAGGCCGAACGGCGTCGGCAGCCGGTCGATCAGATCGATCTCCAGATCCAAGCCGGATTCAAGAGCGGATTTGAGAAGGGCGTCCGCCGTGTAGAAGCCGCCCGGGCCAGTGCCGATAATGGCGACCCGCAAGGTCATTTCCCTGCCACCGATTCGATGCCTCCCCCAAGGCCCCTGCGCCTGAAACGTCGCGGCATGCGTTACCGATCATAACCTCACCGCGCATTCTGTCCACAGGTGTCGCGCCCGGGCCGCGACCCGGGCATGCCTGTGTTGCAAAGCGAGGGGCCTTATGGTTCCGTCCGCCCTCTTCGCCGCGAGGGGGAAACTGGGGCAGGACGAAGGGAAACGGCCATGGCAAAGTTCAAGACGATCGAGGATCTGGGCGAGAATCTGGGCGATCTGCGCGGCCGTCGTGTGCTGGTGCGCGGCGATCTGAATGTCCCTCTGCGCGACGGCCGGGTCGGCGATACCACGCGCCTCGACCGCCTTGTGCCGACCCTGCTGACCCTTGCTGACCGGGGTGCGAAAGTCGTCCTGCTGTCCCATTTCGGGCGACCCAACGGCAAGCCCGACCCGGCGATGAGCCTGCGGCCGATCGCCGAGGCCCTGGCCGCGGTGCTGGGAGACCGGCCCGTCGCCTTCGCGGGCGATTGCGTGGGGCCGGAGGCCGAGGCCGCCGTTGCCGCCCTGCCCGATGGCGGCATTCTCGTTCTCGAAAATCTTCGGTTCCATCCGGGGGAGGAGGCCAACGATCCGGCCTTCGCCGAAGGTCTGGCCGCCCTCGGCGACGCCTATGTGAACGACGCCTTCTCGGCCGCGCACCGCGCCCATGCGTCGACCGAGGCCCTGGCTCGCCTGCTGCCGGCGGCGGCCGGGCGGCTGATGCAGGCGGAACTCGACCATCTGGCCCAGGCGCTCGACAATCCCGAGAGGCCGGTCTGCGCGGTGGTCGGCGGCGCCAAGATTTCGTCCAAGCTAGACCTGCTCGGCAATCTCGTCGCCAAGGTCGATCAGCTCGCCATCGGCGGCGGCATGGCCAACACTTTCCTGAATGCCCGGCGCATCAGGGTCGGCCGTTCCCTCTGCGAACACGATCTGGCCAAGACCGCGCGCGAGATCGAGAAGGCGGCCGAGGCCCAGGGCTGCGAGATCCTGCTGCCCGTGGATGTGGTCATCGCCCGCGCCTTGGAGCCGGGGGTGCCTTGCGAGACCGTGGCCGTCCGCGACGTGCCGCGCGACATGATGATCCTGGATGTCGGGCCGGAGACGGTTGCCCTGCTGAAAGCCAGGCTCGACGCCGCCAAGACCCTGGTCTGGAACGGCCCGCTGGGCGCCTTCGAGACGGCGCCTTTCGACGAAGGCACGAATGCCGTGGCACGCCACGCCGTCGCCTTGACCCGGCGCGGCGTCCTGCTCTCCGTCGCGGGCGGGGGCGACACGGTCGCCGCCCTGGCCCATGCCGGGGCCGAGACGGGCTTCTCCTATGTCTCGACCGCGGGCGGGGCCTTCCTGGAATGGCTCGAAGGCAAGACCCTGCCGGGCGTGGCCGCGTTGGAGACGGTCTAGAGGGACCCTCAGCAGGCGATTTCGGCCGGGCTGTCGTCGAGCAGGCGGATGGCGTTGAGATAATCGGGGTCGCGCTGCCAGCGGCGCAGCACGCGCGCCGCCGCCTTCGCATCGATGCTGTCGAAGAATTCGAGAACCTTGACGAGTTCCGCGGGGTCGACCTGCTTGTCGCCGGGCCGCGCCTGGCGGCTCAACAGAAAGATCGAGGCGAAGATGGGTTTGTCGATGGCCACAGCGCGGCAAGCGATGGCCAGGGCCTCGCCGCCCGGTTCATAGAGGAAACGTCGGATCAACCTGGCGCGCAGCCCGCAACGGCGCGCGATCAACATCTCGAACAGTCTGATCCGCCCCTCGCGCAGCAGCTGGACCAGATGCCCGGCCGTGATTTCGCCATCGGTCAGGGCCTCCGCGCTTCGGCGCAGGCTTTCCGGCTCCAAGGGCTCGGGCTCGACCGTCCCGGGCGCGAGCGCGCCAACCGCCGCTTCGATCGAATCGTCCAGGGTCGCCGGATCGATCCGGTAATGCTCAAGAATATGATGGCGCAGCGCGGCGGAAACCCACCAATACATGCGCTTGGCCAGGGTTGGATCCAGGTCGGCGCGATGGACCAACGGTTCTTGATAGGCCGAAACGCTCCGCGAGTCCTCGACCAGCCGGGCATAGGTCTCGTCCGAGAAACGCGCGCCCGCATTGCCCAACAGGGTGGTCACCACCTCTTCCTCGCCGGCCTCGACCAGGGCCGCCGCCAGATCCTCGCCGACCTGGTCGCGCATGGCGACCGAGAGGCGATGTTCCAGGGTCCGGTGGCGCACGATCTCGATCAATTCGCCGTCGCGCAACAGCGGACTGCGCAGCAGGATCGGATGGGCCACCTCGATCGCGTCATTGGCCAGGGCGACGATCAGGTCGGGCGAAACGTCGTTCCGGTCGGCCAGGCGTTCCGCCAGGGTCTGGCGCACGCTCATCTCCACCTCATGGACGAGGTGGCGCAGGATTTCGCCCATCAGGGCGCGTTCGCGCTCGCTCAACGTGTCGTGGCTGCCGCCGAAAAGGTCGGTCAGGCTGGATATGAGGGCTGCGCGCCCCGCCGAGGTTTTCTCCTGGGCAAGGCGCATCAGGGCTTCAAGCTGGACCTCTCCGTCTGGCATCGCCGCTTCGCCGCGTTTCGCGGCCTCCCTGTCGCTGGCCTTGCCCGTCCCGCCGCGCAAGACATCGAGCCGATCGCGCCTGTTCAAAATCTCATGCTCGCCCACCATGCTTGCGATTTGGTTAATCGGGGGGCCGAACTAGTCTCTCCCGTTGGGTCGAGCCGGTAGGGCGGCGGCGCGAAACGACCCACGGTGCGATGGAGAGTCTCGATGAACCTTTCTGCCGGTCTGGTTGCCTTGTGGATCCTCGGCCTCGGTCTCGTCTCGCCGGCCCTGGCGGCGGGGCCGGATGAAAGATCGGGCGATCGGTTCGAGATTCGGCCCGGCGATCTGCCGCCGCCCTATGCGACGGATGCGGCCTCGAACGGCTCGGACTATCAATGCTGCCCGCCGGGCTTGGCTTTCCATCTGCCCGACGGCTTTCGCTGGAATGCTTTCGCCACAAGCGTGACCCATGCCCGCTGGCTTGCCACGGCGCCCAATGGCGACGTGTTCGTCGCCATGTCCGGGCCAGGCCGGATCGGGCTCTTGCGCGATGCCGATGGCGATGGCGTGGCCGAGGCCAAGAGCGTTTTCGCCGAGGGCTTCCAGCGGCCGCACGGGTTGGCCCTGCGCCCCGGCTATCTCTATGTCGCGGATGTCAAGCGGGTCTGGCGGATTCCCTACGAGCCCGGCGACACCGCCGCGCGCGCACCGGCCGAGGCGGTCACGCCCGACGGCGCGCTGGGCGCCGCCTCGGGCCATTGGACGCGCAATATCGCCTTCGCCCCGGACGGGTCGCGCTTCTATGTCGCGATCGGCTCGCGCGGCAATGTCGGGGAGGAGGCGCCGCCCCGGGCCAGCGTGCAAAGCTTCGCCGCCGACGGCTCCGACCAGCGCAGCTTCGCCACCGGGTTGCGCAATCCCGTTGGTATCGCCTTCCGCCCCGGCACCGAGGATCTCTATGTCGTGGTCAACGAGCGCGACGGTCTGGGCGACGGGCTGGTGCCCGACTATCTGACCCGGGTGGCGGACGGCGGCTTCTACGGCTGGCCCTACAGCTATATCGGCGCCCATCCCCAGCCGGGGCTGGAAGGCAAGCGCCTCGATCTGGTCGCGCGCGCGATCGTGCCCGATCTCCTGTTCGAGAGCCATTCCGCGCCGCTCGGCCTGGTCTTCTATCAGGGCGATCAGTTCCCCGAGGAATATCGCGGCGATGCCTTCGTCGCCCTTCACGGCTCCTGGGATGCGGCCCGGCCGACCGGCTACAAGATTGTGCGCGTGCCCTTCGAAGACGGCCGCCCGACCGGGGCCTATGAGAATTTTGCGACCGGATTCTGGTTCGAGGGCGTGGACCGGGCCACGGTCTGGGGCCGCCCGGCCGGCCTTGCCGTGGCCAGGGACGGCGCGCTGCTCATCGCCGACGACTCCTCCAGCACGGTTTGGCGCATCAGCTACGAGCGATGATCGGATTCGCCGGCCCAGGCTGCGGCCGTCCTGCCTCTGTGCTAGCGTCCATTCCTATTCGTTGAGGGGAGGATCGGCTGTGGCCGCGCGTATTCTGGTACTGCTTTTTGCCGCTATCTTTTGCGGCACGGTTCTGGTGCCGGGGGCGCAGGCCGCCAGGAACGATTCGGAAGTCTGCGGCCAGCTCGTGCGCGAATATTCCGAGGGCAATTCGCGGGTCTCCGAATACGGCGTGACGGCGGAACTCGATCCCCAGATCGCCCTGTTGCGCCAGATCTACGTCAACACTTTGATGGTGCGCCAGGGCATCGTGCTCGACTATCTGCGCTGGTACGGCTGCAAGCTGCCGGACAATCCCCTGCCGCCCGTGCCCGAACTGAACATCAAGCAATTCGTCGAAATGGCCAGCGCCTCCGCCCCGGGCGAGGACGTGACCGTGGCCAACGACCGGCGCCTCAAGATCAACCGGGTTCGCATCCTCGACCTGCTGCGTGACGCTGCCGCGATCAACGCCCTGCCGGCGGCCTGCGCGGGCAGTGCCTCCTTCGCCGCCTCCGACATCCAGGAGCTTTTCGACCGGCTCTACGAGGTCGGTTACCGCACCGACGATGTCTATTACTTCCAGACCCAATACGACGAGGCCTTCAAGGGCCAATACGACGTCGTGCGCACATCGATCCGGCAATCCGGCTTCGATACGATCTGCAACCGCGACATGACGGTCGAAACGCGCACCGCCTTCGACAAGTTGGAGAGCATCCGGAGTCTGTTCCGGTGAGCGGTCTCCGGGTGGCGCTCGGTATCGGTGTCCGCCTGGGCGAAGGACCGGTCTGGTGTCCGCGCGAGCAGGCGCTCTATTTCGTCGATTCGATGGCGCCCGAACTGCTGCGCTGGCATCCGTCGACGGGCGATGTCGCGCGCTGGCCACTGCCAGATCTGATTGGCAGCTTCGCCCTGCGCGCGAGCGGCGGGGCCGTGCTGGCCCTGCGCCAAGGGCTGTTCGCCTTCGATTTCGACAGCGGCGTGGCGGAGCAGGTGGTCGATCTGGCGGCGGAGAATCCGGAGAACCGGTTCAACGACGGCAAATGCGACCGGCGCGGCCGTTTCTGGGCCGGAACGATGCATTTTGCCGGACTGCCGCGCCTGCCCAAGGGCTTCCTCTATCGCTTCGAGGCGGATTTCACCCATGCCCGGCGGGAAAGCGGCATCCGCACCTCCAACGGCATCGGCTGGAGCCCGGATGATCGCACCATGTATTACACCGACACGCGGATCGGGCGGATCTATGCTTACGACTACGACTTGGCGACGGGGGAAAACGCGAACCGCCGCGATTTCGTGGTAGTGGACGAAGCGACGGGCCGGCCGGACGGCCTGACCGTGGACAGCGAAGGCGGGGTGTGGAGCGCCAATTGGGGTGGCGCGCGAGTCCTGCGCTATCGCCCCGACGGCACTATCGACCGGGTCGTCGAAACGCCGGTCGAGCGGCCGACCAGCCTGACGATCGGCGGGCCGGACATGAAGACCCTCTACATCACTTCGGCCTGGGACGGTCTGGACGACGCGGCCCGCGCGGCCCAGCCCCTGGCCGGCCATGTCTTCGCCCTGGACCTCGATATTCCAGGCCTGCCCGAGCCGCGCTTCGCCGGCTGAATCCGGCGCGCCGTTAACCTCTCGTTAGCCATGCAGGCGCCATCCTGCCCGGCATGACCCCCAGCGCATCCCTGCTTCATGCCATTTCCGGCCTGACCGCGCCCAAACCGGCCGCGCCCCAGGCTGCGGTGCATCAGGCCGCCGCGACCGCATCCAGGCCAGAGCCGGAAACGACCGCCACGCGCGACGGTACCGCCATGCCGAAGACCTTCGATCCGGCCGCACCGCGCGGCCGCTATCTGGATATCGTCGCCTAGACCTGACGGCTTGCCAGCCGGCGACACGCATTCCAGAGTCCTGGAATGGCTACGCAGGATCACGACTCGGAAAAATTCCGTCGCCGGGTGCCCGACGGGGACAACCAGGAGCGTCTGGTCTGCCGCGACTGCGGCCATATCCAATACGATAATCCGAAGGTGGTGGTCGGCTCGGTCTGCACCTGGGAAGGGCGCATCCTGCTCTGTCTGCGCGATATCGAGCCGCGCAGCGGCTTCTGGACCCTGCCCGCCGGCTATCTCGAACTGAACGAATCGCCGATGGCCGGCGCGGCGCGCGAGGCGCATGAGGAGGCGCGGGCGAAGATCGCGATCGATCAGCTTCTCGCGGTCTACGACATCCCCCGGCTCAGCCAGGTCCAGCTCATCTACCGCGCCCGCCTGCTGTCGCCGGATGTGATCGCGGCGGAGGAAACGCGCGAGGTGCGGCTGTTCGACTGGGACGACATACCCTGGGACGATATAGCCTTCCCGACCGTGCGCTGGGCGCTCCACGCCCATCGCGAGACGCGAGACCTGCCGCGTTTCCCGCCCTTCGCAAACCCGGCGGGCGAAACCGCCGACCGGCTGGAGCGGGGCTAGGCTTCTCCCGCCTCTTCGGGCTCTTCGATCGTATGGCGCCGGATCAGGGGCAGCTGGATCATCGCGAAGAGCAGGGTGATCGGCAGGAAGCCGAAGACCTTGAGATCGACCCAGGTATCGGTCGACATGGAACGCCAGACGATCTCGTTCAGGATCGCCATGGCGATGAAGAACACGCCCCAGCGCAGGGTCAGGATGCGCCAGCCCTCGTCGCGCAGCTTGAAGGCCATCTCGAACAGGGGCTTCAACAGAAGCCGCCCAATGGCCAGGCCGCCCAGCAGCACGATGGCGAAGCCGGAATAGACGATGGTCGGCTTGAGCTTGATGAAGGTTTCGTCGGCCAGCCACAGGGTCAGCCCGCCGAAGACCATCACGATCACGCCCGTCACCAGGGGCATTTTCGGAATGCGCCGCTCGATCGCGTAGTTCACCGCCAGGGCCACGACCGTCGCGACCATGAAGGCGCCTGTGGCGACCATCAGGTCGCCCTGGTTATAGGCGATGAAGAAAACGGCGAGCGGGCCGATATCGATCAGGAAGCGGGTGAACTGGTTCATCGGTGCTGAACTAGGGCAGGACGGCGCCCCGGTCAAATGCCCAGTCAAATGGCGCCTTAAACTTCTCGCCGTCCGGGCCTATGTTGCGGATGGAACCTTGAGCCGAGGAGCCCGCCATGCGCATGCCCGAACCCCTTGCCCTGAAGAACGGACTGGCTCCGCTCGTCGCCTTCGTCGAGGACACGCCGCCCGAGGCCATTGTCGAGGCCAC
The DNA here is from genome assembly GCA_027619995.1 of Pseudomonadota bacterium. Lineage (GTDB taxonomy): Bacteria > Pseudomonadota > Alphaproteobacteria > CADEGL01 > CADEGL01 > JABIRQ01. The sequence continues at coordinate 19,216 of JAQCGR010000001.1, forward strand.
GATCCAGCGGCTGCGCGAGGGCACCGCGCCGCGCGACCTGCTCGCGGCCGCGGCGGTGGCGATCAGCCGGGGCACGGAAATTCCCTTCGATCATCACGGCGGCCCCCTGCATATGGTCACCGGACTCCGCGCGGTGGAGGGCGCGATCGGCCGCCTGACGGGCGACTGGGCCTATCTGCCCGTCGTCCATAGCGTCCATCTGGCCAACCAGCAGGTCCATTCCCCCGCCATGGGACCCCATGTCATGGCGGAACTGGGCGATGGCGGTCTGGCGGGCGATGCCGCCGCGACGGCCCTGGCCGATGCAATCCGCGATCAGCTTCCGGTCGTGGCGGAACGCCATCTGCGCGCGGTGCTGCGCGATTGCGGCCCCGTCGCCACCTTGGCCACGATCCTGGATGCCTCCCTCTGGCGCCACGCCCTGGACGATCATTTCCTGCTCTATCCAGTGTTCGCGTCCCAGACCCTGGATCTGATCGGCTGGGACAAGGCCGAATTCGTGCTGCGCCCGGTGGTCCGCTGGCTCGCCTCGCCGCCGCTCTCCGTGACCCAGGGCGACGGGGCGGCGGATTTCTTCCGCGCCGGCCTCGACGTCTATGGCCGCTTCGGCGAGCTGGAGGCGTTGATCGCCCAGCACGGCTTGCTCGACAATCCGCCGCCGGTGAATACCGGCTCGTCCGAGGACAACGCGGTCGCCGATCTGGGCGCGCGCATCGGCGCCGTGACGGATTTCGACACGCTGCCGCCGATGATGGCCGAGGCGCTGGCCGGCGGCCTGTCCATGGAAGGGGTGGTCGAGGCGCTCGCGACCGGGGCGGCAACGATCCATATGCGCAGCGACTACGGCAACCCACTCGACGTCCATATGCACAACGGGATTTCGGTGCGGCGCCACCTGATCGGGCTCGACGACATGCCGTTGCGTCTCAAGCTGGTCGCCTTGCTGTCCTGGGCCTTCGGGCCGGAAATCCGCCTGAGCGAGGACAAGGTCAAGCACGAGCCGACATTCGATACGACGGGCCTGCCCGAGGATGCCGACGCCCTGCTGGCGGCACTGGACGCAGCCATTGCCGCCAAGCCGCCGGTCGGCGACGAGGTCTTCTCGGGTGGCGGCCGTGCCGGGATGAAGGCTGACGAGGGCACACGTCATGTCATGGCCCTGGCCCGGAAATACGCCGATAGCGGCCACGATCCCGACCGCCTGCTGCGCCGGCTGACCGAGATGGTGTGCCGGGACAGCTTCACCGAGATGCATGCCTTCGAGCATGTCGACGATGCGGCGCGGGAATTCGCGCATGCACGCAAGCCCCACGGCGCGGGCCATCTGGTCTCGGCCGCCAAGATCGCCTATTGCGGCTACGGCATCGACCAGACCGTCTTCGAAGCAGCCCGCCCGCATCTGTCTCTGTAGCAGGCTGTCCTATACGGGAATTGTGCCAATCATCCTTCGAGACGCTCGCTTGCGCGAGCTCCTCAGGATGAGGAGAATCAATATCTTAACCTCACCCTGAGGAGGTCCGTAGGGCCGTCTCGAAGGGTCTACCCGGCTTTTTCAAACGGCCTGCCAGGCGAAGCGGATCGTGCCTTCAGCCCAAGGCCTTGCAGGCGCCGTCCAGGGCTTCGGCGGTCAAGGCGAAATCTTCTTCGGTATTGACCGCGGCGGTGAAGCGCCTGGTGCCGGGCAGGATCGAGATGCCGCGGCGGATCAGTTCCAGATCCAGCTTGCGCATGCGCGCCGAATCACCGGCCAGGATGTCGATTTGGTTGCGCGGTTCGCGCGGCGTGAAGAGGATCTGCCAGAAGGAGTCGCGCCCGGCGCAGATCGCCGGCACGCCGCGCCGGTCCAGCACTTCCTGCAGCAGGGATGTGAGGCGCTCGGATTTCGCGAACAGGGCGTCGTAGAAACCCTCCTCCTCCAGCACCGCGATGGTGGCCAGACCGGCGACCGAGGCCAGCGGGTTGCCGTGCAGGGTGCCGTTGATGAAGGCATAGCCCGGCTCGCCCTTGCGCCTTGGGTCGCAATGGTCGAGCAGTTCGGCCTTGCCCGCGACGCAGCCCAGCGGCCCGCCGCCGCCGACGATCTTGCCGAAACTGGCGAGGTCCGGGGTCACGCCGAAACGACCCTGGCCGCCGCCCAGACCCAGGCGGAAGCCGGTCACCACCTCGTCGAAGATCAGCACGATGCCGTAGCGGTCGCAGATCTCGCGCAGCCCGGCCAGGAAGCCGGGCTCGGGGAAGATGATGCGCTGCACCGGCTCGACGATGATCGCGGCCAGCTCGTCCTTGGCCTCGGCGACGATGCGCTCGACCGCGTCCAGATCGTTATAGGGGGCGACCAGCACGGTGCCCTTCACCGCCTCTGGCATACCGGCCGTGTCGACGCTGCCCACCGGATAGTTGGCGGCCGCCTTGGGGAACAGGCTGATCGCGGCATAGTCATGGGTGCCGTGATAGGCGCCCTCGAATTTCAGCACCTTCTCGCGCCCGGTGGCCGCGCGCGCGATGCGCATGGCGAAGAAGGTCGCCTCGGAGCCCGTGGTGGTGAAGACGATCTTCTCGGCGCAGGGGATGTGCGCGACCAGCTTCTCGGAAAGTTCGAGCGCCGCGTCGTTGAGGATGGCGAAGAAATGCAGGCCCTCGGCCGCGCGTTCGGTGATCGCCTGGACCACGGCTGGATGGGAATGGCCCAGGATATTGGCCCCCGCGCCGCCGATATAGTCGATATACCAGCGCCCGTCCGCCGCCTGGATGCGGCTGCCCTCTCCGCGCCGGATGATGTAGCGCAACTCGTCGGGCAGGGCATAGCCGCCCAACCCGCCGCCCGGCAGGTTCTTCTCGGCGATGGCGAAATACTCGTCCTGGCTGCGGGATGCCGCCGCAGCGGCGTCCGGATCGATCTTGGCGATGGTCATGGCGGCGGTCCTTTCGACGGTCGGCTGCGGGTCGGCGGTCAGCTGCGCGGTTTCGCGCTGTCGGAGTCGTAGGCCGGCTCGCCCAGCACGATGGCGGGCCGGCGGGTGTCCAGAATCTGGACCTCCAGCCTGGTGCCCGGCGCGGCGCATTCGGGCTTGAGATAGGCGAAGGCCAGACTCTTCCCGACAATATGGCCAAAGGCGCCGGAACTTACCGACCCGACGACCGCGCCATCGGCGAAAACCGCGTCGCCGCCGATGCAGTCGGCATCCCCCGCTTCGATGGCGAGATAGGCGCAGAGCCAGCGTGGGGGCGCATCCAGGCTTCGCTGGGTCGCCTCGCGGCCGATGAATTCGCCCTTGTCCATCTTGACGAAGCGCATGACATCGGCCTCGGGCAGGGTGACTTCGTTGGTCAGCTCCAATGCGCCCCTGAAGCCTTTTTCCAGGCGCATGCTGTTCAGCGCATGGGAGCCGAAATTGCCGATCCCATGGCCTTTGCCGGCCTGCCACAGGGCGTCGTAGACCCGCGCCATGCCCGCCATCGGGACATGCAGTTCCCAGCCCAGCTCGCCGACATACGAGACGCGCAGCGCGCGCAATTTCACCCCGGCGGCCTTGATCGCCTTGGCACGCAGCCAGGGAAAACTCTCGTTGTCGAGCGGCGCTGTGGTGATCGCGCCCAGGATGTCGCGCGACCGGGGCCCGGACAGGACCAGGCAGCCGAAATCCTCCGAGACATTGGCGATCACGACCCGTTCCCCGGCCCGCCGGTGCCGGACCAGATGATCGCGCACGCGCAATTCGTGGAAGGCGGCGAAAAGGAGATAGAAGCGGTCGTCGTCGAGGCGCGCAATCGTCGTCTCCGCCTCGATCGTGCCGCGCCGGTTCAGCATATGGGTCAGCACGATGCCGCCCGTCTTGCGCGGCGCGCGGTTGGCGACCATGCGATTGAGGAAGGCCTCGGCGTCCGGTCCCGCCACGTCGATCTTGCCGAAGGCGGAGAGGTCGAGCAGCCCAGCGGCCCCGCGCACCGTCCGGCATTCCTCCGCCACCTGTCCGAACCAGGGGGCCCGGCGGAAGGAATGCACGTCGCGCTGCGCGATTCCATTCCCGGCATACCAGCGTGGCCGCTCCCAACCGAAGATTTCCTCATGGACGGCGCCGGCCTCGTTCAACCGGCCGTAAAGCGGGCTGGTCTTGACCGGGCGGCCGTCCGGGCGGTTGAGGCCGGGGAAGGGAATCTCGTGGCGCAGCAGGTAGTCCTCGCGCGCCTTGGCGATCTGGTATTCGCGGTCAGCGAAAGCGCCGAAGCGGCGCGGATCGAACTCCCGCATGTTCACATCCGCCGCGCCATGGACCATCCATTGGGCCAGGTATTTGCCCGCGCCCGGGCCCCAGCCCAGGCCGATCTGGCAGCCGCAGCAGGCCCAGGCATTGGCCAGGCCGGGCAGGGGGCCGAGCAGCATATTGCCGTCCGGTGGATGGGTGATGGCGCCGTGCACCGCGCGCTTCAGCCCGAGTTCGGCCAGCACGGGCATGCGTTCGAGCGCGTTCTCAAGCCAGGGCGCGATGCGGTCGAAATCGGGTTCGAACAACTCGTTCTCGGAGTCCCAGGGCGTGCCGTCATCCCAGACCGTGTTGGGATTGGCCTTCTCGTAGATGCCGATCAGGCCGGATTTCTGCTCCATCCGGATATAGCCGGAGACCTGACGGTCGTCGCGCACCACGGGCAGTTCCGTCTTCAGATCCAGGAATTCCGGCACCGTGTCGGTGACGACGTAATGATGGGTCATGTTCACGATGGGCAGGTCGAGACCCAGCCACGCGCCGATCTGCCGGGCATAGGTTCCGCCGGCATTGACCACATGCTCGCAGCGGATATCGCCGGCCTCGGTGCGCACCAGCCATTCGCCGCCGGGCTGCGGCTCGATCCCCGTCGCCCGGCGCTGGCGATGGACCTTGGCGCCCAGCATCCGCGCGCCCTTGGCCAGGGCGAAGGCCGTGCCAGCCGGATCGACATGGCCGTCCTCCGGCGTGTGCAGCGCGGCCTGGATGCCGTCGAGATTGTAGAAGGGGTGCAGCTCGCGGATGCGCGCCGGCCCGACGATCTCCATCGGATGGCCCAGCACCCGGCCGACGCTGGTCGTGTGGCGCAGCCAGTCCATCTCGTCGCCAGTATAGGCCACGCGCAGGCTGCCGCAGCCATGCCAGGTGACCGACTGCTCGGTCTCCGCTTCCAGCCGCCGGTACAGCTCGATGCCGTAGCCCGCCATCTTGCCGAGCACGAAGCTGGAGGTCGAATGGGTCACCTGCCCGGCGGCATGCCAGGTCGAGCCGCTGGTCAGTTCGCCCTTCTCCAGCAGCACGCAATCCGTCCATCCCTCATGGGCAAGGTGGTAGAGGAGGCTGGTGCCCATGATGCCGCCGCCGATGACGACGACGCGCGCCTGTTCGGTCATGAAATTTGGACCCCGGGAAGCGAAAATTTGTGATGCGAGTGTGACGGTAAGATTGTACCATCGTCAACGATGAATAGTATGAATGTATCAGAATCTGTCGTCGTACCCGATCCGGTCCTGACCCGGCTGGCCGATGCCATGCCGGGGATGAGCCCGCAGCTTCGCAAGGCGGCGCAATACGTTCTCGACAACCCCAACGATGTCGGCGTCAGTTCGATTCGCGAGATTGCCGATGTCGCTGCGGTCTCGCCCAACACCCTCGTGCGCATGGCCCGCGCGGTCGGCTTCGAAGGTTACGAGGAATTCCGTCATCCCTTCCGCGAGGCGCTGCGCGCCGGGCGCGAGAGCTTTCCCGACCGCGCGCGCTGGCTGCAATCCATCGCCCGGGGCGGGCGGCACGGCCCGCTCTATCGCGATATGGCGGCCAGCAGTTTCGACAATGTCGAAAGGCTCTTCGCCGGCACCTCGGCGGAGGAGATCAAGCGCGCCGCGGACTGCATCGTCGCGGCCCGCAAGACTTACGTGCTGGGCGTCGGCATCGGCCATGCCCTGGCGCAGAGTTTCGCCTATCTCGCCCGCATGGCGATCGAGGACGCCGTCGCCATCCCGCGCGAAGGCGGCGTGCCGATCGACGACGTGGCGCGCGCCGGACCTGGCGACGTGCTGCTCGCCCTGACCTTCAAACCCTACCGCACCGAGGTGGTCGAGGCGGTCCATGCCGCGCGCGACCAGGGCGTGACGGTGGTGGCGATCAGCGACGCGCGGTCGTCGCCGATCCTGCTGGCGGCGGATCACGGCTTCGTCGTGCCGACCGAGACGCCGCAATTTTTTACTTCTACCGTGGCGGTGATGGCCTTGCTCGAGGCGATCATGGCCTTCGTGGTGGCCGATGCCGATCCGGCGGTGGTCGCCAATATCGAGCGGTTCCACCGGCGCCGGCAGGATTTCGGCGTCTACTGGACGGATGGGGAGTAGAAGCGATGGCGGAAGCGGCGGTTTTGACGCACGGCCGGGCGCGGGCCACGGCCTTGGCGGCGCGCTATTACACGGACCCGGAGATCTACGAGCGGGAGAAGCGGGCGATCCATTTCCGCACCTGGCAATATGCCTGCCATCAATCGGAAATCGCCCAGCCCGGCGACTATGTCGCCTTCGATATCTGCGGCCAGGGCCTTTTCGCCCTGCGCGACCGCGAGGGCGCCATCCGCGTCTTTCACAATGTCTGCATGCATCGCGGGCATGAACTGGTCGAGGGCAGCGGCAATGCCCGGGTTCTGCGCTGTCCGTATCATGCCTGGGCCTACGAGTTGGACGGCCGCCTGCGCGCCGCGCCCCATGCCGAGAAGGTGCCGGGTTTCGATACTTCGACGATCTGTCTGACCGGGGCCAAGGTCGAGGTCCTGTGCGGCTTCGTCTTCGTGAACCTGGATTCCGAGGCGAAACCGATGGGGGACTGGTATCCCGAACTCGAACATCAGCTTCGCGCCTATGTGCCGGCGATCGATTCGCTGCGTCCGGTCCTGACCAACGCGGTGCCCGAAGCCTGCAACTGGAAGGTCTCGGTCGAGAATTACAACGAGTGCTATCACTGCCGCGTCACCCACCCGACCTTCTCGACCGGGGTGGTCGATCCCAACGCCTACGACATCCGGCCCCAGGGCCATTGCCTGCGCCACACCACGGTCGCCGCCAATCTGGAGCGCATGACCTATCCGGTGGACCTCACCGCCAGCGATCATGCCGGGCAGTACAGTTCCTGGTTCCTCTGGCCCGGCTTCTCCTTCCAGGTCTATCCCGGCAGCCTGCTGAACACCTATCTGTGGCGGCCCGACGGGGTCGGACATGTCGATGTCTATCGCACCTGGTACACGGCCGAGGGTGCGCCCTCCGGCACGATCGAAAGACTCGCCCGCCAGGATCTGGACACGACCGTGGCCGAGGACGTGCGCATCGTGAACGCGGTCCAGCGCGGCTTGGGCAATATCGGCTACCGCCCCGGCCCGCTGGTCGTCGACCCTAATTTCGGGGTCAACAGCGAACACTCGATCCGCACCCTGATCGACTGGACCCTGGAGGCCCTGGGCGAAAGTTAGAGCGGTTGTCGAACTGCTGGCCGTCGCACCTCCTCACCGAAATGGTCAGCGACCACCTCAGGCCGAGTCGAAGTTCCGCAGAAACTCGATATCCAGGGGCAGTTTTTCGCCGAGCCACAGCGCGTGCTCCGCGTGGTCGGCAACCGAATCCTCCGTCTCCGGATGGATCAGGATGGCAAGCGATCCGCGGTTGAGCGCCAGCCAGGGCACGATGGCGGGGAAGACGTCCGGGGCGAATGCGACCTGGAACATCGACCGGGGATGCGGCCCGACCGGCTCGTCCCGCCAGCGTCCCATGCGCATCTCGAAGCGCGCCTCGATCGCCTCGCGCAGCACGGCGGCATGGCCGCGCTCTTCCACGTCCTGGTAGTAGATATGGGCGTGCCAGCCTGTGATGTCGGATTCGTCGCGCAAGGTCATGGGAATGGAATTCCTCGGCTAGGCCTCATGCTGAGCCTGTCGAAGTATGAGGCCGTGGCAAGGCGCTTGATCGTGCCACCCTCACCCTTCGACAGGCTCAGGGTGAGGAAGCATCCGTTGTGAAAACAGGGCCGCCAATCTCGATCACCCTTCCAATCCCATCAAGCCCCGTGCGAAGTCGCGGGCGGAGAAGGGGCGCAGGTCTTCGGCGCCCTCGCCCACGCCGACGGCGTTGACCGGGATGCCGAATCTTTCGGCCAGGGCGACGATCACCCCGCCGCGGGCGGAGCCGTCGAGCTTGGTGACGACCAGGCCGGTCAGGGGCGCGGCCTTCTGGAAGGTCTCGACCTGGGCCAGGGCGTTCTGGCCCGTGGTCGCGTCGAGCACCAGCAGGGTGGCATGGGGCGCGCTCTCGTCATGCTTGCGCAGGACACGGATGATCTTTTCCAGTTCCTCCATCAGATGCGCCTTGTTGTGCAGGCGCCCCGCAGTATCGACGAGCAGAACCTCGGTGCCCTCGGCCTTGGCGCGGACGAAGGCGTCATAGGCCAGGCCGGCCGGGCTCGCGCCCTGCTTGCCCGCGACGACGGGTGCGCCGATCCGCTCGCCCCAGATCTGCAGCTGCTCGATCGCCGCGGCGCGGAAGGTATCGCCGGCACAGAGCATGACCGAGCGGCCCTCGTCCCTCAGGCGCTTGGCCAGCTTGCCGATGGTCGTGGTCTTGCCCGTGCCGTTGACCCCGACGACCAGGACGACGAAGGGCCGGATCGCGGGATCGATCTCCAGCGGCCTGGCGGCGGGTTCCAGGATCCTGGCGATCTGTTCGGCCAGGGCGCCGCGCACCTCCTCCGGCGTGACCTCCTTGCCGAAGCGCGCGCCGGCGAAATCGCCGGCCACCTTGGCCGCCGTGGCGGGGCCGAGATCGGCCATGATCAGAAGTTCTTCGAGTTCGGCCAGGGACTCTTCGTCCAGCTTGCGCTTGGTGAAGATATCCGTGATGCCGCCGGTCAGCTTGTCGGAGGAGCGCCCGAGTCCGGATTTGAGGCGACCGAACCAGCGCCGCTTTTCCGCCTTTTCGTCTTCTTCGGGGCCCTCGGCGGGTGTCTCGCTCATGCCGCCGCCGCGATCAGTTCGCCCTCGGCGAGCCCGGCGATTCGCACCGCGGCGATCTCGCCCGGCTCGAAAACCGGTGACAGGCGCACGGGCGCGTAATGCTCCGACCGGCCGAAGCCCGGTTCCTCGACCAGGACCCGCGCGGTCCCGCCGACCTGGCTTTCGAGATAGCGCCGGAAAGCCGCCTCGCCCGCCGCGCGCAGGCGCGCCGCCCGCGCCTTGCGCAGATCGCCCGGCACATGGGGCATGCGCGCCGCCGGGGTGCCCGGCCGGGCGGAAAAGGGAAAGACATGCAGATGGGTCAGACCGCAATCCTCGATCAGGCGCAGGCTGTTCTCGGCCATCGCATCGGTCTCGGTCGGGAAGCCGGCGATCAGATCGGCGCCGAAGACGGTGTCCGGCCGGCGCCGGCGGATCTCGGCGCAGAGGGTCACGGCATCGGCCCGGCTGTGGCGCCGCTTCATGCGCTTCAGGATCATGTCGTCGCCCGCCTGCAGGCTCAGATGGAGATGCGGCATCAGGCGGGCCTCGTCGCCGAACAGCGCCATCAGGTCCGCGTCGATCTCGACCGCGTCGAGCGAGGACAGGCGCAGGCGTGGCAGTTCCGGCACGGTGGCCAGCAGGCGGCGCACCATTTGGCCCAGGCTGGGTTGGCCGGGCAGGTCGGTCCCATAGGCGGTCATATCGACGCCGGTCAGCACGACCTCGCGATAGCCCGCCTCGACCAGGCGGCGGACCTGCTCGGCGATGCGGCCCATGGGCACGCTGCGGCTCGGTCCCCGGCCGAAGGGGATGATGCAGAAGGTGCAGCGATGGTCGCAGCCGTTCTGGACCTGGACGAAGGCGCGGGCGCGTTCGCCGAAGCCGTCAATCAGATGCCCGGCCGTTTCCTGCACGGTCATGATGTCGCCGACCTCGACGCCGTCGGTCGGCGCCGCCACCGTCCAGCTCTTCGGATCGAGCTTCTCGACATTGCCCAGGACCCGGGCGACCTCCGGCATCGCGGCGAAGCGGGCCGGGTCGATCTGGGCGGCGCAACCGGTCACGACGATCTTCGCTCCGGGCCTTTCGCGCGCCGTCCGGCGGATCGCCTGGCGCGCCTGGCGCTCGGCTTCCTTGGTCACGGCGCAGGTATTGACGATGACGGTGTCTTCGGTACCCGCCGCCAGGCCCCGCATGATCTCGGACTCGTAGGCGTTGAGGCGGCAGCCGAAGGTCAGGATATCGGGAGCGGTCATGGTGGGATCAGCCGGCCAGATCGCCGGCGAGACCGCCAGCCAGATCGGGCGCCAGTTCGCCCGTGAAGCTCAGCGCCACGGGGCCGGCCATGCGGACATGGCCGTTCTCCAGCCATTCGATGACGAGCGGCCCGCCGTCCAGGATCACTTCGGCCTTGCGCTCGCTCAACCCGCGCCGGGCGGCGGCGACCAGGCTGGCGCAGGCGCCCGAACCGCAGGCGCGGGTCACGCCCACGCCGCGCTCCCAGACCCGCATGCGCAGCCGGTCGCGGGCCAGGACCTGCACGGCCTCGACATTGGTCCGTCGGGGAAACAAGGGGTGCTTTTCGACCAGGGGGCCGTATTCCTCGATGGCGATCGTGTCCATGTCGTCGACGAAGAAGACGATATGCGGATTGCCGATATTGACCGCGCAGCCGTCGGAAAAGGGGCCGACCTCGAGATCGACATGATCGGTATCGGTTTCGCCCGCCAGGGGAATCTCGTCCCAGCGCTCGCGCGCGCGGCCCATATCGACCGCGACCAGCCCGTCTGCCGTGCGCTCGGCCGGCAGCAACCCATAGACCGTTTCGATCACGCTGCAGTCGCGTCCAGTCTCGCGCATCAGCAGATCGGCCACGCAGCGCGAGGCATTGCCGCAGGCTTCGACCTCGTCGCCATCGGCGTTGAGGATCTGCATGAAAGCCTCGGCGCCCGGATCGCGCGGCGGATGCACGACGATAAGCTGGTCGCAGCCCACCCCCAGGCGCCGGTCGCTGATCGCGCGTGCGCGTGCGGGATCCACTCGGATCGGATGCGCCCGGCCGTCGAGCACGACGAAGTCGTTGCCCAACCCGTGCATCTTCATGAAGGGCGTCGTGGCCATGACCGGCCTTATATGGTCCGCAACGCCGCCTTGTCCAACGGGTGTGAAGGGCGAGGATGGGGCGTGACGAATTTGCGAGACCCGCTTTTGGGTTATCGGTTTAGGGGTTCCTCGGCGGCAGCCCCCTCACCCAGCTACGCCTAGGCGCTGAAGCGCCAAGGCTGCCCAACCCTCTCCCCCTGGTGGGGGCGAGGGGCACAGTAGATGCTATTTGAACGGTGAATGACCCCTCTTTTTCCCCTCTCCACCCGGGATCGGGGGGAATGGGTTGCGAAGGCTTGGCGAGGCGCAGCCGAGCCTAGCCGTAGCTGGGTGAGGGGGTGCGACGGCCCGGCGCTCGCGCGAGGCCGGGTGGACTCGAAAACCCGTCAGCCCGGCAGGCCGTCGACCAGGAGCAGCTGGATATCGGCCGCGCCCATGCGGGCCTCCTGGACTTTCTTGTACTCGGGCGAGGTGATCCAGGCGCGGGCAGTGGCCATATCCTTGAACTCGATGATGCCCATGCGCGCCGCCTCTTCCGGTCCCTCATGGGTTTCCGGCTGGCCGGCGGACAGCATGCGGCCGCCGAAGGCCGCGATGGTGGCCGGCGAATCCTCGCGATAAGCCTGGATTTTCGCCGTATCGGTGACATTGGACATGCGGAAGATCAGATAGGCGGGCATCGTGCCCCTCCTCAGGTTGATGGGTTGAACGGGAAGGGCACGCGCCGCCTATTCGGCCGCCGCGCGCTGGGCGCCGATGGTCGTGACCTTGTTGGTCGCGTCGAGGGTGTAGCCGTACTGCCCCGCGATGCCGAGCTCGCGCACGATCTCCACGCCCTTGGCCAGGGCCGCGCCCTCCAGCCCCTTGAGCGGGCGGCGGAACGGGCCGGCCGGCAGGCCGAGCGCCCGGGCCAGGGCCTTCACGGCGACCGGGTTGATGGCCGAATAGTGGAAATGCAGCAGCGGCAGGACCCGCAGATAGGTCTCGCGGAAGGCCTCGACCTGGGCGAAATCCTTCCAGGGCACCGAGATCGTCGCCATCTCGGCGGGGATGATGTTGCCACCCATATTGGCCGTGCCGTGGCCGCCCAGGCTCATCACCTGCATGACCAGGCCCAGATTGGGCGAATCGCAGCACATGATGGAAAGATGCTGGCCGGCGCGGGCGATCTGGGCGATCTGGTTGCCGCGCGAGGTCGCCTCCTTCAGCAGCACGATATTCTCGTGGCTGGCGATCTTGATCATCGCCTCGGCCGAAAGATCGGTCTTCACCCGCGTTGGGTTGTTGTAGACGCCGACCGGCACCGTCGCGGCATCGGCCACTTCGATGAAATAGTCGATCGAATCGGCCTCGGGCGGCACGACATAGGACGGGATGGTGACGACGATGCCGTTGGCGCCCTCGGCGCTGGCATGGCGCACGGTCGACAGGGTCGCGTCCGTATGGGCGCCCGTGCAGCCGTACCACAGCTCCATGTCTCCCGTGCGCATGGCCAGGGTCTTGGAGATGATCTCCTTCTTCTCGTCCGGCGCCAGCATCGAGGCCTCGCCGGTCGAACCCATGATCAGCACGGCGCTGGTGCCATGCGCCGCCTGGAACTCCAGCAGGGTGCGGAAACCCTCCCAATCGACCGAATAGTCCTCGTTGAACGGGGTCATCAGGGCGACGAAGGAGCCGGTGAGAAGCTTGTGGGCCATGGGTCTGGTTGTCCTTGGCGATGCGAGAATGAATGAAGACGGGTTCCCGTGTATATCATCACAGCGGGCCGGATGCCCGCAAGCGGCGGGGCGCGAGCGGTTCGACTCCCATTGCCGCCTGGGCCATACTGGAATTCCTCGGAAACGAGCATGGAGGCGGAGGTGGAAAGCTTCGCCGCCCTTGAGGAAACGGAAGACCGGCTCGGCCCGACTGCGGCCGAAGCTTCCGATGGCGCCGGCCACATCGCCCCGCGCCCGCTGCGCCGCCATATGCCCGAACTGGCCCTTGGCCTCGTCTGCGCCGCCGTCGTTGCCGCGCTCCTCGCCTCGGTCTGACGCCGTCCGGGCTGCTTGACGGGAGCGATGGCCGGGCCTAGGGTCCGCGCCAATCTATCAGGGATGAACCCTGACCCCTGACGGGGATCGCCGGTCCGCGAGTTTTCGCGCACTGGCGCGTTTTGCGTTTGGCCGGTTGGAACGGGACGACACCGTCATGTTCGAAAGTCTGAGCAGCAGGCTCGGCGAGGTCTTCGACAAGCTCACGCGGCGCGGCGCGCTGCGCGAGGAGGATGTCGATGCGGCCCTGCGCGAGGTGCGCGTCGCGCTGCTTGAGGCCGATGTCGCCCTGCCTGTGGTCAAGACATTCATCGAAGGCGTGCGCGAGCGCGCGGTCGGCCAGGAGGTGCTGCGCAGCGTCACCCCCGGCCAGATGGTGGTGAAGATCGTCCACGACCATCTGGTCGAGATGCTCGGCGGCGAGGCCGAGGAGATCAACCTGCGCGCCGCCCCGCCGGTGGCGATCCTGATGGTCGGGTTGCAGGGCTCGGGCAAGACGACGAGCACGGCGAAGATCGCCAAGCTGCTGACCACCCGGCAGAAGAAAAAGGTCCTGATGGCCTCGCTGGACGTGCGCCGTCCGGCCGCCCAGGAACAGCTTGCCGTGCTCGGCCGCCAGGCCGGCATCGCGACCCTGCCCGTGGTGATGGGCGAGCCGCCGGTCGCCATCGCCAGGCGGGCGATGCAGTCGGCGCGGCTCGAAGCCTATGACGTCGTGATGCTGGACACCGCCGGCCGCCTGCATGTCGACGATGCGCTGATGACCGAGGCCGAGGCGGTCGCCCAGGTGGTGGGCGCGGTCGAGACCCTGCTGGTGGCCGATGCCATGACCGGCCAGGACGCGGTCAACGTGGCGCAGAGCTTCGACCAGCGCCTGACCCTGACCGGCATCGTGCTGACCCGGGTCGATGGTGATGCGCGGGGCGGCGCCGCGCTGTCCATGCGCGGGGTCACCGGGCGGCCGATCAAGCTGATGGGCACGGGCGAGGGACTCGATGCGATCGAGCCCTTTCATCCCGACCGCATCGCCGGCCGCATCCTGGGCATGGGCGATATCGTCGGCCTGGTCGAAAAGGCCCAGGAGACGATGGAGGAGGACGAGGCCAAGCGCCTCGCCAAGAAATTCGAGAAGGGCAAGTTCGACCTCGAGGACATGGCCCAGCAGCTCCGCCAGATGCGCAAGATGGGCGGGCTCGAAGGGGTTCTCGGCCTGCTGCCCGGCGTCGGCAAGATGAAAAAGCAGCTGGCCCAGGCCAATGTCGACGAATCCATGCTGATCCGGCAGGAGGCGATGATCTCCTCCATGACGGTGAAGGAGCGACAGCGCCCCGAAATCATCAAGGCGTCGCGCAAGCGGCGCATCGCCACGGGCTCCGGTACCTCGGTGCAGGACATCAACAAGCTGCTCAAGCAGTTCCAGGAAATGCAGCGAATGATGAAGCAGATGAAGAAGCTCGGGCAGAAGGGAATGATGCGCGGCGGGATGCCGGGCATGCCCGGAATGCCGGGCGGCCCCGGCCTGCCTCAACGCTGAGCCGAACCGATTCGAAAAATTCCGAATAGAAACAAACGAGAGATAGAGATTAGGCATGCTTAGAATTCGTCTGTCGCGCGGCGGCGCCAAGAAGCGCCCCTATTACCGCATTGTCGTCGCCGATTCGCGCAGCCCGCGCGATGGTCGCTTCATCGAGCGTATCGGCTCCTACAACCCGATGCTCACCAAGGAAGATCCCAAGCGGATCGTGCTGGACGAGGCGCGCGCGCGTCATTGGCTCGGCGTCGGCGCCCAGCCCTCGGACCGGGTCGCGCGCTTCCTGGGTCAGGCCGGCGTCGTGCCGGTCCCGGCGATTCCCGAGCAGACCAAGAAGAACCAGCCCAAGGCCAAGGCCGTCGCGCGCGTGAAGGAAGCCGAGGAGGCCAAGGAGGCCGCCGTCGCTGCCGCCGCCCAGGCTGCCGAGGAAGCCGCCGCCGCCCCGGCCGAGGAGCCGGCCGCCGAAGTCGCGGAAGAGGCGCCTGCTGCCGAGGCTCCGGCCGCGGCGGAGGAAGCGCCGGCCGAGGAAGCGAAGCCGGCCGAAGAAGCAAAGCCGGCCGAGGAAGAGAAGCCCGCCGAAGAAGAGAAGGCGGAAGAAGAGAAGAAGGACTAGTTCCGCTCGGGCCGGAGCGGCCGCGTGGCGGCGCGACCTGATCTCGTCTGCGTGGGCGCCTTCGCCGGCGCCCACGGGGTTCGGGGCGGGGTCAAGCTGCGCAGCTTCACCGAGGATCCGGAGGCCATCGCCGCCTATGGCCCGTTGTTCGACGAAAGCGGGGCTCGGCGGTTCGAGATCCGCCTGGAGGGACGATCGGGCGGGCTGCTGCTGGCGCGGCTGAACGGGGTCGAGGATCGGAACGCGGCCGAGGCCCTCAAGGGCTTGCGGCTCTACGTGCCGCGCGAGGCCCTGCCGCCGCCTGAGGGAGACGAGTTCTATATCGTCGATCTGATCGGCCTCGCGGTCGAGGGGAAGGACGGCGAGGTCTTCGGCAAGGTGCTCGCGATCCACGATTTCGGCGCGGGCGAGTTGCTGGAGATCGGGACTGCCGAGGGGCGGAGCGAGATGATCCCCTTCACGGCCGAGGCCGTGCCGGAAGTCGACCAGGCGGGGAGGCGGATCGTCATAGACCCGCCGGCCGGATTGTTCGACGAGGCGGAACGGGCCGGAGCGGAAGACGGAACCGAAGACGGAGCGGAAGCCGAAAGGGAAGAAGGAGAGAAGGGGTGACCGGGGAGGCAAGCGACCCGGCCTGGCGGGCCACGGTGCTGACGATCTTCCCGGAGATGCTTCCCGGGCCGCTCGGCTGCTCGCTGGCCGGAAAGGCGCTCGAAGCGGGCGTATGGGCGCTGGAAACGGTGGACATCCGCGATTTTGCGCGCGATAAACACGCCTCCGTCGACGACTCACCTTTCGGTGGCGGGGCCGGCATGGTGCTGCGCCCCGACGTGGTCGATCCCGCGCTCGAGGCGGTGGCCTCGGCGCCGGGTCCGGCCATCTATCTTTCGCCGCGCGGCGCGCCCCTCACCCAGGCGCGAATCGCGGGGCTGGCTTCGGGGCCGGGCATGGTCCTGCTCTGCGGCCGGTACGAAGGGTTGGACGAACGGGTGATCGAGGCGCGCGGGCTGGAGGAGATCAGCCTGGGCGACTTTGTCCTGTCCGGTGGCGAACCGGCGGCGATCTGCCTGATCGACGCCTGCGTGCGCCTTCTGCCGGGCGTGATGGGTGCGGCCAATTCGGCCGAGGAGGAGAGTTTCAGCCGGGGGCTGTTGGAATACCCCCATTACACCCGGCCCCGCGAATGGGCCGGACGCAGCGTGCCGGAGGAGTTGCTCTCCGGGCACCACGAACGGATAGAGGATTGGCGCCTGGCCCAGGCCGAGCGCATCACGAAGGAACGCCGCCCCGACCTCTGGACCCGCTACCAAGCGGGACGGGCGGCCGGCGGCGGAACGGAAAGGAACTAAGGCCATGAACATTATCGAACAGATCGAGGCCGAGCAGACCGCGAAGCTGGTCGCGAATCGCGCGGTGCCCGATTTCGATGCGGGCTCCACCCTGCGCGTCCACGTCAAGGTCGTGGAAGGCACGCGCGAGCGTGTCCAGGTCTTCGAAGGGGTGTGCATCGCGCGCAAGAACGCGGGGCTCAATTCCGCCTTCACCGTGCGCAAGGTCAGCTATGGCGAAGGCGTCGAGCGCGTCTTCCCGCTGCACAGCCCGCGCATCGACCGGATCGAGGTGGTGCGCCACGGCAAGGTGCGGCGCGCCAAGCTCTATTACCTGCGCGGCCTGACCGGCAAGCGCGCCCGCATCGCCGAGCGCGCGAAGACCCGCATCGGCAAGAGCGTGGAGGTCGTTGCGCCCCCCGCTGCCACCGCCGCTGCGGCTTCCGTCGAGGCCCCCGGCGCGACCAAGAAATAGCCTGGAACGCCAAACCAGGAGCGAGAGCATGAGTAGGCCGCGCACCCTGTTCGACAAGATCTGGGACAGTCATGTCGTCGATACCCAGGAGGATGGCACATGCCTCCTCTATATCGACCGGCACCTGGTCCATGAGGTGACCAGCCCGCAGGCCTTTGAAGGCCTGCGCACGACCGGCCGCGCCGTGCGCCGGCCCGACGCGACCCTGGCCGTGCCCGATCACAACGTGCCGACGACGGACCGCTCCCAGGGCGTGGATGACGAGGAATCGCGCATCCAGCTCGACGCGCTGGAGACCAACTGCGCCGAATTCGGCGTGCCCTATATCCCGGTCACCGATATCCGCCAGGGCATCGTCCATATCATCGGGCCCGAGCAGGGCATGACCCAGCCGGGCATGACCATCGTCTGCGGCGACAGCCATACCTCGACCCACGGCGCTTTCGGCGCCCTGGCCTTCGGCATCGGGACCAGCGAGGTCGAGCACGTCCTGGCGACCCAGACCCTGATCCAGCGCCCGGCCAAGAACATGCGGATCACGGTCGATGGTGCTCTGCCCGCCGGGGTCACGGCCAAGGACATGACTCTTGCCATCATCGGCAAGATCGGCACGGCCGGCGGCACCGGCCATGTCATCGAATATGCCGGCGAGGCGGTCCGCGCCCTCTCGATGGAGGGGCGCATGACCATGTGCAACATGTCGATCGAGGCGGGCGCGCGTGCCGGCCTGGTGGCGCCCGACGAAACCACCTTCGCCTATCTCAAGGGCCGGCCCATGGCGCCCAAGGGCGGCCAGTGGGAGCAGGCCGTGACCTATTGGAGGAGCCTGCCCTCGGACGAGGGCGCGGTTTATGACAAGGAAGTCACCCTGCGCGCGGCGGATATCGCGCCCCAGGTGACCTGGGGCACCAGCCCGCAGGACGTCCTGCCGATCACCGGCTCGGTGCCGGACCCGGCGGCGATCGCCGATGCCGCGCATCGCGAATCGATGGAGCGTTCGCTCGACTATATGGGGCTGACGGCGGGCACGCCGCTCTCCGAGATCGCGGTCGACACGGTCTTCATCGGCTCCTGCACCAATGGCCGGATCGAGGATCTGCGCGCCGCCGCGGCTGTCGCCAAGGGCCGGAAGGTCGCCGACGGCGTCCTGGCCCTGGTCGTGCCGGGCTCCGGCCTGGTCAAGGCCCAGGCCGAGGAAGAGGGGCTCGATGCCATCTTCATCGCGGCCGGTTTCGAATGGCGCGAGCCCGGTTGTTCCATGTGCCTGGCAATGAATGCCGACAAGCTCAAGCCCGGCGACCGCTGCGCCTCGACCTCGAACCGCAATTTCGAGGGCCGCCAGGGCCCCGGCGGCCGGACCCATCTGGTCAGCCCCGCCATGGCCGCCGCCGCCGCCGTCACCGGCCATCTGACCGACGTCCGCGAACTGGCGGGTTAGCGTATCGGAAGACTCGGGCGAACCAGCCTTCGAGCCGTCGCCTTGCGGTCTCCTCAGGGTGAGGTCCGGGTCATGGTTTCCCGCATCAGGATGGGGCGAGGCCACTATTTCTCCTCACCCTGAGGAGACCGCAAAGCGGTCGTCTCGAAGGGTGATTTGGCGCGATGCTGTCGTCGCCAGCTACCCGACCTCCGGCCTGGACGTCGATACCGTACGGCCCAAGCATTCTCTCCGATGGCCGCGCCAAGCGCGGCGACAGCAAAGGGGGATGCTTGTCATTACGGCCACCGAAACGCAGGCGGCGGGTCCGGTCTATGCCGGGTTCTGGAAACGGGTTCTCGCGGCCATCGTCGACGGTATCCTGATCAACATCCCAATCGCCGTGGTCACCTACCTGGTCGCGCCGGAGGCCTTCGGTGCGACGGAGGGCGAACCGGCGACGGGCGGCGGCCTCCTCGTGATGCAGGCCGTCTCGATCCTGGTCTGGATGGCCTATAAGGGCTTCATGGAGGGCGGCGCCTCGGGTGCCACCATCGGCAAGCGTCTGCTGTCGATCAAGGTGACGCGGGTTTCCGGCGGCGCTCTCGGCGTGCCGACGGCGATCTACCGCGCCTGGCCCTATTGGGTGCCGGCGGCGGCGACCCTGCTGGGGCCGCAGCTCGGCATCATCGGCCTGGTCGGCGTGATCTCTTGTATCGTCGTTGCCTTCACGGCGAAGAAACAGGGCCTGCACGACATGATGGCCAAATGCTTGGTGGTTCGCGCGGTCTGACGGGGGGAATCTGCTTGCGCGGGTTCGTTCCCATCGGATATCCAGCGACAAATTCAGGACATGAATTTGGCTTGGAGATGTGGGAATTGCGCTTCCAGGGCCCTTGATCGCAAGCTAGCCGAAGGGGGCGGCCATGACCGAAAACAACGCCTTGGAACCCAGCAGCCCTGCCTATGCCGGGTTCTGGCGCCGCGTGCTCGCCTATCTCGTCGATATGGCCCTGATTGGGATTCCATGGACCGCGATCACCTGGTTCGTCGCGCCGGAGGCGTTCCGACCGGGCCCGGACGGGGAACCAGTCACCATGACCATGATCGCCGTCGTCGTGCAGGTCGCCGGTGTCGTCGTGTGGATCCTGTACAAGGGTCTCCTTGAGGGCGGGGGGTCGGGGGCGACGGTGGGCAAGCGAATCGTCGGTCTGCGCGTCCGAACGGCAACAGGCGAGGTGCTCGGCTTCTGGTGCGCCATCTATCGTGCCTGGCCTTACTGGATGCCAAGCTTGGTGATGCTTGCGAGCGCATACCGGGGGCCGATCTTTCTCGCGGTATGCGTCGTCGTGCTGATCTCCTATCTGTTCGTCGCCTTCACGCCACGCAAGCAGGGCCTGCACGACATGATGGCCAAATGCCTGGTGGTGCGCGCGTCCTGACGCGTCTCCGCATGGCGGGGCTTCTTAATTCGGGCCGTATCTGCTAGGAAATCGGCCCGAATTCACCCGCCAGCGGAAATGCGTGCGATGGAAAAGTTCAAGACCCTGACGGCGGTGGCCGCGCCCCTGCCCATGATCAACGTCGATACCGACAAGATCATTCCGGCGCGCTTCCTCAAGACGATCAAGCGCACGGGCCTGGGCCAGCATCTGTTCGATTCGATGCGCTACGATGCCGCGGGTGCTGAAAAGCCCGGCTTCGTGCTCAAC
>JAQCGR010000170.1 GCA_027619995.1 Pseudomonadota bacterium
AGCCCGGCCTGTCATATCCTGGTCGTGCCGGACCTGGATGACGGGCGATTGACCAGCCACGACCGCGATACGCTCGGCGCGGCGCGGATCCTGGCCGAGGCGCTGGACGGGGCGGCGGTCGCCATCGTTTTCGCCGGAGCGGAGGGGCCGCGCGTGGATCTGGACCTGGGCGCGGCGGGGGCGGACCGGGCGATGGTCTTCGCCGATGCCGCCTTCGCCGGTTATGCGCCAGAGGCGCGGGCGGCGGCGGTCGCGGCGGCGGCCGAGCACCTTGAAGCCCGTCATATCCTGTTGCCGGATACCGCCGTCGGCGGCGGCGATCTCGGGCGGCGGATCGCGGTCCTGCTGGGCGATCGCGCGGCGGGCGATGTCCAGCGCGTCGCCAAGGATCGCGTCGTCCGGCGCGGCGGCGGCGGGCGCAGCGATTTCGAAATGACCCCGCCGCGCATCCTGCTGATCGCCAACGAGGCGGCGGACCCGGTGCTAGACGACCGCTTTGAGGCCCGCAAGGTGGAGCCCGCGACCTTCGAGGCCACGCCTCGGATTGAGGATGGCGGCTTGGCGGCGACCGATCCCAATGCCGTGCCCCTGGCCGAGGCCGATTTTATCGTCAGCGCGGGCAACGGCATTTCGGATTGGGCGGCGTTCCACACGACCGCCGCTGCCCTGGGCGCGACCGAGGGCGGCAGCCGTGTGGTCTGCGATGCCGGCCTGCTGCCGCGTTTCCGCCAGGTCGGCGCTTCGGGCACCCTGGTCGAGCCGCGCTGCTATCTCGCTCTGGGTATTGCCGGGGCGCCGCAACATCTGCAGGGCATCCAGCGCTGCGAGCGCGTCGTGGCGATCAATACCGATCTTTACGCCGATATGGTGAAACGCGCCGATCTCTCGATCATCCATGACGCGCAAGATGTCATGCCGGCCCTGGTCCGGCTCGCGAAGGAGAAGCGCCATGGCGCTTGAGGTCGCGGTCCTGGTCTCCCTCGGTCGCCACCCGGCTTCGGGCCGCCTTCGCCCGGCGGGTGCGGATGCCCGTGCTGTGGAACTGGCCCTGCGCCTGCCCGATGCCCGCCTCCATGTGATCCATGCCGGCGATCCGGCCGAGCCCGCCCTGCGGGACTATCTGGGCATGGGGGTGGCAAGCCTGACCGTGCTGGATCTGCCCGAGGGAGCCGATCCCGTTCCCGCCCTGGCGGATCATCTGAAATCTCTCCAACCGGCCATCGTCCTGACCGGCCAGAGGGCGGAAGCGGGCGAGGATAGCGGATTGCTGCCCTATCTCCTCGCCGAAGCCCTGGGCGCCGCCCTGGTCCCGGCCGTGGTCGAAGTGAAACTCGACGGTGATGCGGCCGCCCTGCTGCAGGCCCTGCCGCGCGGCCGCCGCCGCGACTTGCGGGCCTCATTGCCTCTGGTCGCCACCGTCTCGCCCTCGGCGCCCGCGCCCCGTCTGCCCGCCTTCGGCCCGGCCCGGCGCGGCCGGATCGAAACCTTGATGGTCAAGGCCCTCGCCGATGCGGCCCGATCCGAATGGAAGGAAAAGCCCGCCCGCCGCCGTCCCAAGCGCCTCAAGGTCATGGGCAAGGGCGGCAGCGCCGCCGACCGGGTCAAGGCCGTCACCGAGATGCAGGGCGGCAAGGGCAAGCTGCTGACCGATGTGACCCCGGAGGCCGCCGCCGAGGCGGTCTGGGCCTATCTGGTCGAGGAAGGCATCGTCCGGGAGCGCGGGGGCGAAAACTCCTGATATCGGGGCGCTTGACTCCGTACCTGGGTACGTATGCGAAGATGCGCCCATGGCGAATGGACGAAGCGGAACCATCGGAACGATCGCGCGCCGCGCCGGGGTGGGCGTCGAAACCGTGCGCTACTACGAGCGGCGGGGGCTGATCGAACAGCCGCCCAGGCCTTCTTCCGGCGGAACCAGGACCTATCCGGCCGAAACGGTCGAGCGCCTCAAATTCATCCGCCATGCGAAAGAGATCGGCTTTTCGCTTCGGGAGGTGGCCGACCTCTTGGATCTGCGCGCCGATCCGGCCGCCGAATGTTCCGAAGTCCGACGACGGGCCGAGCGCAAGCGCGAGGAAGTCCGCGACAAGATAGACCGATTGCTGCGGATGGAGCGGGCGCTGGATGTGCTCATCCAAGCCTGCCCCGCGGATGGCCCCGCCCAGCGCTGCACGATTCTGGGCGCCCTCGACGATGCCGGCGCTGGCCATTCAACGGCTCAGTCATCACTGGAGGAAGACAATGGCGACGAAGAGACGCATTGAGGTTTTCAGCGCGGGCTGCCCGCTGTGCGAAGAGGTCGTGTCGCGGGTCCGCGAAGCAGCGTGCCCGTCCTGCGAGATCGTCATTCTGAGCATGGACGAACCCCGGGTCGCCGAACGGGCGGCCGCGCTCGGGGTCGGCGCAATTCCGGCGGTCGCCATCGACGGCGAACTGGCCGCGTGTTGCGATGCTCGCGGGCCGGATATGGCAGCCCTGCGTAAGGCGGGCCTCAGCCGGGCGATGGCCTGAGGCGCCGCCATGCGGGACCGCAAGCTTCTTTGGACCGGCGCGGTGGGCGGCGCGGTCGCGGCCGTCTGCTGCTTCACCCCCTTGCCCGTCATCCTCCTGGGCGCGCTCGGCGTTTCGGTCTGGCTCGGCTGGGCCGATTACATTTTGTTTCCGATGTTGGCGCTTTCCTTGGGGATGATGGCCCTGGCCCTGGTCCGGATGCGGCGGCGATGAGCGAGGCGGCCCCGCCCGTCCTGCGCTCGACCCTGACATGCCCGGAATGCGGCCATGCCGAGACCTTGGTCATGCCGACCGACGCCTGTCTGTTCTTCCATCCCTGCGCGGGCTGCGGCGCGATGCTCAAGCCGCGGCCGGGCGATTGCTGTGTCTTCTGTTCCTATGGCGACGTGCCCTGCCCGCCGGTCCAGATCGACGGCAAGGCGGGTTGTTGCGCCTGAGGCGCCTAGGCCAATCCCAACTGCTCTATCAGCTTGCCCTTGATGATCTTGCGCGAGGCGGTCATGGGCATGGAGGCGGCGAATTCCAACCGCTCGGGCCAGCGCAATTTCGCGATGCCCTGGCCGTCGAGATAGGCGCGGACCTCGTCGAGGGTCAGGGTTTCGCCCGGCGCCATGACCAGAACCAGACAGGCGCGCTCGCCCAGCACGGGGTCGGGATAGGGGAGGATGGCCGATTGGGCCACGGCGGGATGGGCGTCCATCGCCAGTTCCACATCGACCGGGTTGATCTTGACCCCGCCCCGGATGATCAGGTCCTTGGCCCGCCCGGACATGAAGATATGGCCCTTGCCGTCCATGCGGGCGAGATCGCCGGTGCGGAACCAGCCGTCGGCATGGAAGGTCTCGGCCGTCGCCTTGGCGTTGCCGAAATAGCTGGCGATCTGGAACGGGCCGCGGGTTTCCAGATGGCCCTCCTCGCCCGGCGCCAGCGCGCACCCGTCATCGCCGACCACCCGGGCCTCATGGTCCTTCCAGGCCGTGCCGACGGTGGAAAAGCGCAGCGGAGCGGGCGCATCGACCGTGTTCATGACGGGGACCAGAACCTCGCTCATCCCCCAGATCTGATAGGCCTTGCCGTTGGGGCTGGCCTCGTCCATCAGGCGGACGGCTTCTTCGGGTGTCGGCGCGCCGCCGATGAAGCTGCGCTTCAGGCTGCCAGTGAACTCGGGCGTCCAGAGCTCGGCCTTGCGGCCCAGGAAGACATGGACCGGGCCGCCGCAGAACACGGTGGCGCGGGTGCGCCGAATGGTTTCGGCCAGGGCATCGGGGGAATAGAAACCCATGGTCGCGCTGGCCGCGCCGGCGGCGATGGTCGCAACCAGGACCAGCAGGCCGAAGGCATGGCTATAGGCCGGGGCGCACATGACCACGTCATCCGCCTCGGTGACGATATTCGCGCCCAGGGCCTTGCAGGCGGCGGAGAGGGTGCGGTGGGCATGGACGATCGCCTTGGGCGCGGCCGAGGTGCCCGAGGTGAAGGCCAGGACGGCCGGGTCGTCGGCCGTCGGCGGGTCGGCGATCGGCCCGATATCCGTCGCCGCGAGTTCGGCGAAGGGCAGGCTACCCGGCGGCGGTGCGTCGCCCAGGGCGATCACCGTCTCAAGGGCCGGAAGGGCCGATTCCAGCTCGGCGGTGACGGTGGCGAGGTCGTAATTGTCGAGGCCCGAAAGGCAGATCAGCCCCTTGGCCTCGCCATGGGCAAGCAGGGGTTCCAGCTCCCGCCGCCGATAGGGCATGGGCAGCATGCAGGGGACCGCGCCCATGGCCTGGATGCCCAGGAAAACCGTCAGGAAGTCCGGCATGTTGGGCAGCTGCACGCCGATCACGTCGCCGCGCCGGAAGCCCTGGGCCAGCAGGCCGGAGGCGAAGCGCCGGGCGGCCTCGTCCAGTTCGCCGTAAGTCATGGTCGAAACAGGGCCGATGGCGGCCGGCGAATCGGGGGCGGAGCGGGCCAGTTCGGCGACCCAGCCATGGGCCGTGGCGTCGGTCCACCAGCCGGCTTCGCGGTAGGCGCGGGCGGTCGCGGCCGGTGTGGTCAGGGCGTCGCTCAGATGATGGGCCATGGGCGTCGTCGGTGTCGTTTCGTTTCGTTTCGAGTATAGAAGCCTAGCCGCCGCCGGATGGGGGTTCCAACCGTTTGCTCATGAGCAAACGGTCATTATCGGCGTAGCCCAGCGTTCCGTAGAGGCGGCGCGCCCGGTCGTTGCTCCGTTCGACCTCCAGATGCAGAGCGGCGAAGCCGAGGGCGCGGGCCTCCCGCTCGGCCAGGGCCAGCAGGCGGCGGCCGATGCCCGCGCCGCGCGCCTCGGGCCTGACATAGAGCTCGTCAATGAAACCGTCGCGCCCGCCGTGCTGGATTGAAAAGCCGATGGTGAGGACGATATGGCTGACCGCCCCGGCCCCGCCGGTCCTGTGCATCAACCAACAGCGCGCATTGGCCTCGCCCCGGGCGACCCTTCGGGCGGCGGCTTCGCCGGCCGGGTCGAGCGGATGGCCGTCCTCGGCATTCATCGCCCGGGCGAAGGCGAGCACGGCGGCTTCGTCCTCGGCCCGCGCGGGGACGAGGCGCAGATCGTCGCTCATGCTCGCACGCCGCGCCGTTCGACCGCGAATCCGCAAGCTTTCGGCTGCTTTTGCCGGCGGAAGCCTGCAATTTGCCTGGTTTTGCACCGTTTTCCGGGTCTGGAAGTGAGTTTTATCAATGGGTTACGCCCGATTCGGCAAACTAAACGCCCGATTATTGGCAATTGTTAACATGCGCCGCGCGTCCGGCCTCGGCGCGGGTCCAGGGCATGGCCGGTGCAGGGCTCGAACATAATACGAACAGGCGGACCGGCCAAATCTTTCGTGCCACCCCAAGGCCAAAATGCGCCCGCCCCGACCTTCGCCGCCGTGGAAACTTTCGCGCGGGCGGCCCTGTACCGCATCGGGCCGGATCGGCGATGATGGCGCCAAGCAGAGGATAGAAGCGGGGGAGCAAAACGATGACGATGCGGCTATACGGGGCCAAGGGGGCGGGCAGCATGGCGACCCATGCGGCGTTGGAGGAAGCGGGGGCGGATTACGAATTCACCCTGCTCGATCTGTCGAAGGGGGAGCAGAAGGCCCCGGCGTATCTGGCGATCAATCCGAACGGGCGGGTGCCGACCCTGGTCGACGGCGATGTCGTGGTCTTCGAGGGCGCGGCCTGCCTGATGCATGCGATCGACCGTCACCCCGATTGCGGCCTGGCCCCCGCGCCGGGCACGGCGGAGCGGGGTGCCTATTACAGATGGCTGGTCTGGATGACCAACACCCTGCAGGAATCGGGCGGCGCCTGGGCCCATCCGGCGAACTGGGCGCCCGACGAGGCGACCCGTCCCAAGGTTCAGGCAGCGGCGGTCGCCCGTCTCGAACGGCATTGGGATATGGCCGAGGCCGGGCTGGCGGGGCGGCACTGGCTGCTGGGCGAGGCGATGAGCGGCGCCGACCTATACCTCTTCATGCTGGCCTATTGGAGCCGGCGCTATCCCGTGAAGGCGCAGGACCGGCCGAACTGCCGGGCCCATGCCCGGCGGGTGATGGCGCGCCCGGCGGTGCAACGGATGATGGCGGCGGAAGGGGTCGATTGGGAATTAGGCTAGGCGGCCCTGCGCTCGACAAAGGGAAACGGCGCCAGCCCCGGATGGGATGGCGCCGTTCCTCGATCGCAGGCGTTCCCCCGGGCCGTGCCGGGCTAGTAGTTGCACATGAAACAGACGCGGGTTTCGGGCATGGCGCGGTCCAGGGCTTCGTCGCCGAGATCCTCGGCCTCGAAGGAGGCAATGCGCGTGTCTTGGCTCATGGCGGTTCTCCATCTGGTCGATTTGCGGCCGGATCGTGGCCGCTGCAATCGTAGCACCGAAAGAGCGCGGCGCGCGGGTTATTGCGAGGTAGCCGGCACCATGAGCGCGGTCTCGCCCAACAGGTAGCGGGCGGTGTCGATATAGTCGAAGACCAGCGAGACCGTCAGGGTCAGGGAAAAGACGAGCAGGGCGCCGCGCGGGAAATCGCGCAGCCCGCCGCGCCGCAGCCGCCGGATGCAGTATATCAGCAGAGGCGTCCAGATCACGATATGGGGCAGGCCGAGAAGGCGGACGAAACCGACCTGCTTGTAGAAATAGTGCATCACGACCGCGAGCAGCAAGTTGGTCGCCAGCAGGACGAAGCCGGCGCGGCGCGCTTCGCGGAAGGCCAGAAGAACCAGGGGTGCGGCGACCATCACGGTCAGAAGCCACATGATCCACAGGAGCAAATGATCGGGCCATTGCGCGATGGCCTCGCCGAAAGTCATGTCGTCGATGCCCATGGGCCCGTTACCCAAGGCGATGCCGATGTTCCCGCGTCGAAACGAGATAGGCGCTGCCCCGGTGGGGGCGACGCCTGCCGTTGGTCTTCGGACCGCCGGAGGATCAACCGCCGAGCGAGGTGAAGACGGCCGCGCAGGCGCGGGGCGCGGGTTCGAGGTCCAAGTTCTCGTCGTCCAGCGCGTCGAGGGCCTCGACGCGGATGTCTTCGATCATTGGGGGTTCTCCTCGTCTTCATGTTTTCGCGGGCGTCCCGGCTACCTGCCTGTGACGAAGGTCGCGGCTCGGTGCCGGAGGACTATTGCTTTTGGCAGACCGGGCAGGGCACGCAGGCGGTGATGAGGCTGGGCTTGGTCTCGTCGAGGGCTTCGTCGGAGAGCTGTTCGGTTTCCTCGAAACGGAAATCGTCGGTCATGGAGAAAACTCCTTTTCGTTCCGCAAGCGGCAGGGGGGTGCCGCAAGAGCACTATAGCCCGAAACGG
>JAQCGR010000171.1 GCA_027619995.1 Pseudomonadota bacterium
GGTTTCCAGGATCTGCCCGACATTCATGCGCGACGGCACGCCCAGCGGATTGAGCACGATATCGACCGGTGTGCCGTCCTCCAGATGGGGCATATCCTCCATCGGCACGATCTTGGAGATCACGCCCTTGTTGCCATGGCGGCCGGCCATCTTGTCGCCCGGCTGCAGCTTGCGCTTCACCGCGACGAAGACCTTGACCATCTTCATGACGCCCGGCGGCAACTCGTCGCCACGCTGCAGCTTGTCGACCTTGTCGTCGAAACGCTTGACCAGAAGCCCGACCGCTTCGTCGAAATGGCGGCCCAGGGTCTCGATATCGGCCATCACCTCGTCGTTCTTGATAGTGATCTGGCGCCACTGGCCATGGGTATATTCCGCCAGCAGGGCCTCGGTGATCTTGCTGTTGGCTTTCATGCCCTTGGGGCCGCCACTGGCCACCCGGTTGAGCAGCAACTCCTTGAGGCGGCCGTAATAGCTGCGCTCCAGAATCCCCTTCTCGTCGTCGCGGTCCTTGGCCAGGCGTTCGATTTCCGAACGCTCGATCGCCAGGGCGCGCTCGTCCTTCTCGACGCCGCGGCGCGAGAAGACCCGCACCTCGACCACGGTGCCGCCGACGCCCGGCGGAACCCGCAGGCTGGTGTCGCGCACATCCGAGGCCTTTTCGCCGAAGATCGCACGCAGCAGCTTCTCTTCCGGGGTCATCGGCGATTCGCCTTTGGGCGTCACCTTGCCGACCAGAATGTCGTTGGGATCGACCTCGGCTCCGATGTAGACGATGCCGGCCTCGTCGAGATTCTTGAGGGCCTCCTCGCCGACATTCGGAATGTCGCGGGTGATCTCTTCCTGTCCCAGTTTGGTATCGCGCGCCATGACTTCGAATTCCTCGATATGGATCGAGGTGAAGACATCGTCGCGCACGATGCGCTCGGAAATGAGGATCGAATCCTCATAGTTGTAGCCAAGCCAGGGCATGAAGGCGACGAGCACGTTTCGGCCCAGGGCCAATTCGCCGAGATCGGTCGAAGGCCCATCGGCGATGATATCGCCCTTGGAGACCATATCGCCGACCTTGACCAACGGGCGCTGGTTGATCGCCGTGTTCTGGTTCGAGCGCTGGAACTTCAGCAGGTTGTAGATATCGATGCCCGGCGTGTCGGTGGCGGTCGCTTCGGTCGCCCGAACGACCACGCGGGTGGCGTCGATCTGGTCGATGATCCCGGCGCGCCGTGCGATGACGGTCACGCCCGAATCCCGGGCCACGATCTCTTCCATGCCCGTGCCGACCAGCGGCGCCTCGGCCCGCACCAGCGGGACCGCCTGACGCTGCATGTTCGACCCCATCAGCGCGCGGTTGGCGTCATCGTTCTCGAGGAACGGAATGAGCGCCGCGGCGACAGAGACGAGCTGCTTGGGCGAGACATCGATGAAATCGATCTGGTCCGGCTGAACCATCACGAAATCGCCGGCCTTCCGGCAACTCACCAGGTCCGAAATGAACTTGCCCTTGGCATCCATCTCGGCATTGGCCTGGGCGATCGTGTAGCGCCCCTCCTCCATCGCCGAAAGGTATTGCACATCGTCCGTCACCTTAGCGTTTTCGACGCGCCGATACGGGCTTTCGATGAAGCCGTATTTGTTGACCCGCGCGAAGGTCGCCAGGGAGTTGATGAGGCCGATATTCGGCCCCTCCGGCGTTTCGATCGGGCAGATGCGGCCGTAATGGGTCGGATGCACGTCGCGCACTTCGAAGCCCGCGCGCTCGCGCGTCAGGCCGCCCGGGCCGAGGGCCGAAAGGCGGCGCTTATGGGTGATCTCCGACAGCGGATTGGTCTGATCCATGAACTGGCTGAGCTGCGAGGAGCCGAAGAACTCCCGCACCGCGGCCGCGACCGGCTTGGCATTGATAAGATCGTGCGGCATCACCGAATCGAGATCGATCGAGCTCATGCGCTCGCGGATCGCGCGTTCCATGCGCAGCAGGCCGATACGATACTGATTTTCCATCAGTTCGCCGACCGACCGCACCCGGCGGTTGCCGAGATGATCGATGTCGTCGATCTCGCCGCGGCCGTCCTTGAGGTCGACCAGCACCTTGATAATCGCGAGAATGTCCTGCTTGCGCAGCACCCGCGGCGTATCGGCGATCTCATAACCCAGGCGGGCGTTCATCTTCACCCGGCCGACGGCCGACAGATCGTAACGCTCGCGGTCGAAGAACAGGCCCTTGAACAGATTCGCGGCCGTATCGATGGTCGGCGGCTCGCCCGGGCGCATGACCCGGTAGATTTCCATCAGCGCGTCCTGGCGGTTGGCGTTCTTGTCGCCAGCCAGGGTGTTGCGGATATAGGGACCGACATTGACGTGGTCGATCGCGAGGGTCAGCAATTCCTTCTGCCCGGACGCGACGATCTGCGCGAGATTTTCCTCGCCCAGTTCATCGCCGGCTTCGATGAAGATCTCGCCGGTTTCCTCGTTGATGATGTCGACGGCGGCGAAGCGGCCGTGCAACGCCTCATCCGAGATCAGGTATTCCTTGAGGCCGTCCTCGACCAGCTTGAGGCAGGCGCGCATGGTCAGCTTGGTGCCGGCCTCGACGACGGCCTTGCCCGTCTTGGCGTCGATCAGGTCGTCTTCGAGCTTCACGCCGCGCATTTCCTCGGGCACGAAGGCGGCCTTCCAGCCGTCGCCCGCACGCTTGAAGGAAACGCGGTCGTAGAAATAGTTCAGGATTTCTTCGGCCGACATGCCGGAAATCGTGTCCTCGTCGATATCGCCGCCCTTGGCCGTCAGTTCGGCGCGACCGTTCTCGCCTTCCAGACTGTCGAGCGCGAGCAGCAGTGTCGTCACCGGAAGCTTGCGCCGGCGATCTATGCGGACATGCACGATGTCCTTGGAGTCGAACTCGAAATCGAGCCAGGAGCCGCGATAGGGAATGACCCGCGCCGCGAAGAGATACTTGCCGCTGGAATGGGTCTTGCCCTTGTCATGATCGAAGAAGACGCCGGGCGAGCGATGCATCTGCGAGACGATCACGCGCTCCGTGCCGTTCACGACGAAGGTGCCGTGCGCGGTCATGAAGGGCATGTCGCCCATGTAGACGTCCTGCTCCTTGATGTCGCGGATCGAGCGCGCGCCCGTATCCTCGTCGACATCCCAGACGACCAGACGCAAGGTGACCTTCAGGGGCGCCGCGTAGGTCATGCCGCGCTGTTGGCATTCCTCGACGTCGTATTTGGGCTCCTCGAACTCGTAGCGCACGAATTCGAGTTCGGAGCGATCGGAGAAGTCTCGGATCGGGAAAACCTGCCGGAACACCTCCTCCAAGCCGAGCTCGGCGCGCTTCTCCGGCCGGACCTCCGCCTGAAGGAACTGGTCGTAGGAGGTCTTCTGCACCTCGATCAGATTCGGCATCGCGGCAATTTCGGGAAGACGCCCGAAACTGCGGCGGACACGCTTGCGACCGGTGAAAGACAGGGACTTGGTCATACCGCTCCTCTCGATCTCGTCGCCGGGCGATGGGGTATCGCGGCCGTCGACGGGAACTCGCTTCCTACAGACAACTGTGGGGACGCCCCGAATCGGGGGTCCCTCCCAGCCCGGACGGCGTCTCGGCCGTCCTGCCGGGGCCCATGGGCGCCCCGGCTATGACAAACATATTTGGGCTCGTTCGAACCCGGCGCGGAAAAAACGAACCCGGTCCCGGCACCGCGGCATTCCGCCGCACCGGTATCCGGGGCTCGCATGTCCGCACCACGCAGACTATTTGACCTCGACGGTCGCGCCCGCGTCTTCAAGCTGCTTCTTCAACTTCGCAGCCTCGTCCTTGTTGACGCCTTCCTTGACAGCCTTGGGCGCGCCCTCGACCAGATCCTTGGCTTCCTTGAGGCCAAGGCCGGTGATCGCACGGACTTCCTTAATCACGTTGATCTTCTTGTCGCCGAAAGCGGTCAGCACGACGGCGAACTCGTCCTGCTCTTCGGCCGCCGCGGCGCCATCGCCCGGGCCGGCAGCCGCCACCGCAACCGGAGCCGCGGCGCTGACGCCCCACTTCTCCTCAAGCAGCTTCGACAGCTCGGCCGCCTCGATGACGGTCAGGGCCGAGAGCTCGTCGACGATCTTTTCCAAATTAGCCATTTTCAATCACTCCTTAGACTTGAACTTCGTTTAGATGGGATTCCGGGGTCACGCGTCGGCGCCCGACGCCCCGTAGGCCGACATCACCCGGGCCAGTTGCCCAGCAGACGCCTGAAGCACCCCGGCGACACGCGTCGCCGGCGTCTGCAGCATGCCCACAAGCTTGGCCCGCAACTCGTCGAGAGACGGCAGCGCTGCAAGCGCCTTGATGCCATCCGCGTCGAGCGTCAGTTCGCCCAATGCCCCGCCCGCGATTTCCAGCTTATCGTTGGATTTGGCGAATTCGACGGCCACTCTGGCCGCCGCCACCGGGTCCTTGGAATAAGCGATCGCGGTGGGACCGACGAACAGGGGAGCGATATCGGCAAAACGGGAACTGTCGAGCGCACGCCGTGCGAGCCGGTTCTTGATGACCTTGTAGCGGGCATCCACCTCGCGCATGCGGCGACGAAGATCGGTCATCTCCTTGACCGAAAGACCGGTCTGGCGGGTAACCACCACCAGCTCGCTCTCTTCGAGCACCTGCGTGAGGTCGGCGACCACTTGCTCCTTATCGGCGCGGTACACTGGCTCACTCCATTCCGTTCCACCACGACGGTTTTGGCCGAAGCCTTAACCGCCTGTCGCATGCCCGGTCGCGCCATGCGGCCGGACTGTTCGCCTGTCCCAGAAGTTCAAGCCGCCCGAAACCCCACCGGGGCCTCGAAAAAGCCTGGACATCTGTCTCGTGCGGGCGGTCGCCCTTTACATCCCGGGCCGGAGCCCGCGATACCCGCAGTCTTGGACAGGTCGATGGCGGGCCAAGCCCGCCATCGCCACCGTCACGCCGCCTTACGGCGCCGCGACGGAATTCCGTTGCCTTACTCCGAGCCCACTTGGTCTCGGATCGAGGCAAGATCAAGTTTCACCGCCGGCCCCATGGTCGAGGTCAGCGAGATCTTCTTGATATAGGTTCCCTTGACGCCGGACGGCTTGGCCCGCGACACGGCGTCGACAAAGGCCGCGACGTTCTGGACGATGGCATCCGCCGTGAAGCTCGCCTTGGCGACCCCCGCATGGACGATGCCCGCCTTCTCGGCCCGATATTCGATCTGCCCGCCCTTAGCCGCCTTGATGGCCTCGGCCACGTCGTTGGTGACGGTGCCCAGCTTCGGGTTCGGCATCAGACCGCGCGGGCCCAGGATCTTACCCAGGCGCCCGACCACCGGCATCATGTCCGGCGTGGCCACCACGCGGTCGAAATTCATCTCGCCGGCCTGGACCTTCTCGGCCAGGTCCTCGGCGCCGACGATATCGGCACCCGCCGCCCGCGCCTCGTCCGCCTTGGCGTCCTTGGCAAAGACCGCGACCCGCGCGGACTTGCCGGTGCCGTTCGGCAGCGAAACCATGCCGCGCACGTTCTGATCGGCATGGCGCGTGTCGACGTTGAGATTCATCGAAATCTCGATGGTCTCGTCGAACTTGGCCTTCGCGCCGCCCTTGATCAGGCCGACGGCCTCGACCAGTTCGTATTCCTTCTCGCGGTCGATGCCCTCGTAAATCGAGTTCAGCCGCTTGCCCTTACCTGCCGACATTTCGTCTACTCCGCCACCTGGAGACCCATGGACCGCGCGGTGCCCGCCACGATCTTGCAGGCCGCGTCGATATCGTTCGCGTTCAAGTCGGGCATCTTCACTTCGGCGATCTCGCGGACCTGCTTCATGGTCACGCGCCCGGCCGATTCCTTGCCCGTCACGCCAGAGCCCTTGGCGATCCTGGCTGCCTTCTTGAGCAGATAGGCCGCCGGCGGCGTCCGCGTCACGAAGGTGAAGGACTTGTCGCCGAACACGGTGATCGTGGTCGGGATCGGCATGCCCTGCTCGATATTCTGCGTGGCCGCATTGAAGGCCTTGCAGAATTCCATGATGTTCACGCCGCGCTGACCCAGCGCCGGCCCGATCGGGGGCGAAGGATTCGCCGCCCCGGCCGGAACCTGAAGCTTGATGTAACCACTGATCTTCTTCGCCATCGTCCGTCGTTCCCGCCGCTATGCGGCCCTAGAGTTTCTCGACCTGGGAATATTCGAGTTCGACCGGCGTCGCGCGGCCGAAGATCGAGACTGAAACCTTGAGGCGCGCGCGCTCCTCGTCGACCTCCTCCACCATCCCGTTAAAGGAGGTGAAGGGACCGTCCGACACGCGAACCTGTTCGCCCACTTCGAAGAGGATCGACGGCTTGGGCCGCTCCACCCCTTCCTGGATCTGGTGCTGCAGGCGCTCGGCCTCGCGATCCGTGATCGGCACCGGCTTGCCGCGCCCGCCCAGGAAACCCGTGACCTTGGGCGTGTCCTGGACGAGATGCCAAGCCTCGTCCGTCAAATCCATCTTCACCAAGACATAGCCAGGGAAGAACTTGCGTTCGGCGCTGACCTTCTGGCCGCGCCGCATCTCGACCACTTCCTCGATCGGGACGAGGACCTCTTCAATCAACGCGTCCAGGCCCTTGAGGACCGCCTGTTCGCGGATCGATTGAGCGACCTTGTTCTCGAAGCCGGAATAAACGTGGATCACATACCAATGCGCCGCCATGGTCAGCCTCCCAGCCCGAGGAGGGCGCGAATGCCGACCGACAGAACCTGATCGACCAGGAACAGGAACAGCGACGCCAGCACGGTCATCCCCAGGACCATTGCCGTGGTGACCCCCGTCTCCTTGCGCGTCGGCCAGGTCACCTTCCTGCCCTCCTGGCGCACTTCGCGCACGAACTGTCCCGGATTCGTCTTCGCCATCATTTCCTATCCGCCGACCAAGTTGTCTCGTCCCGCCGCATGTCACCGCTTCCGACCGGTCCCCATTGTCTGGTCCCCGTCTGGCCCCCATCCGATTTCGCCCCTTCGGCCGATCCCCAAGAACCGGAATGGGGTCCGTTGGAGGACCGGAGTGGCAGGAGTGGAGGGGATCGAACCCCCAACCCCCGGTTTTGGAGACCGGTGCTCTACCAGTTGAGCTACACTCCTAGTTCTCCGAAACGGTCGTCACATGTCGCGTCGAGGCTTGGTCCGCTATTCCTTTCCTTCGGCACGGGTCGCCGCCGCTCGTCCGACAGCACCCGTCTTCTTGTTTCTTTGCCGGCTACTCGATGATGGAGGCGACGACGCCGGC
>JAQCGR010000172.1 GCA_027619995.1 Pseudomonadota bacterium
TATGCCCGGATCGGCATCCCCTACTCCCCCGCCACCGGCCTGCCGATCGAAAGCCAGACGGTAAGCCAGATGTCCGACCGCATCCTGGCCTTGCCGGAGGGCACGCGGCTCTACCTGCTTGCGCCCATCGTACGCGGGCGCAAGGGCGAGTATCGCAAGGAACTGGCCGATCTGCGCAAGCGCGGCTTCCAGCGGGTGCGGATCGACGGCGAAGTTCACGACCTGGAGAACCCGCCGGTCCTCAACAAAAAGCTGAAACACGATATCGAGGTGGTGGTCGACCGCCTGGTGGTGCGCGAGGACCTGGGCAACAGGCTGGCCGATTCCCTGGAGACGGCGCTGCATCTGGCCGATGGGCTGGTCTTCGCCGATGAAGCGGATTCGGGCGAGCGGCATACCTTTTCCGCCAAATTCGCCTGCCCGGTCTCGGGCTTCACCATCGACGAGATCGAGCCGCGGCTGTTCAGCTTCAACAACCCCTACGGCGCCTGCCCGTCCTGCGACGGGTTGGGATTGCAGATGGAGTTCGACGCCCAGCTGGTCGTGCCCAATGACGGGTTGAGCCTGCGCGAGGGCGCCATCGCGCCCTGGGCGCGCAGCCCGTCGCAATATTACGACCAGACGATCGACAGCCTGGCGCGCCATTACAAGGTTTCGACCACGGTGCCCTTCCGCGACCTGCCGGAAAAGGCGCGGCAGGCGATCCTCTTCGGCTCGGGCACCGAGAAGATCACCATGCGCTACGACGACGGGCTGCGCCAATACGAGACCAGCAAGGGTTTCGAGGGGGTCGTGCCGAACCTGGAGCGGCGCTGGCGCGAGACCGACAGCGCCTGGATCAAGGACGAGTTGAGCCGCTATCAGACCTCCCGCCCCTGCGAGGCCTGCGGCGGCCATCGCCTGAAGCCCGAGGCGCTGGCGGTCAAGATCCGCAAGCAGACGATCACCGAGATCACGCGGTTGAGCATCGCACAGGCCCATGACTGGTTCGGCAGCCTGAGCGAGGACCTGACGGAGAAGCAGCGCGAGATCGCCGCGCGCATCCTGAAGGAAATCAACGACCGCCTAAGCTTCCTGATGGATGTGGGCCTGGAATACCTGACCCTCAGCCGGGCCAGCGCGACCCTCTCGGGCGGCGAAAGCCAGCGCATCCGCCTGGCCTCGCAGATCGGCTCGGGCCTGACCGGGGTGCTCTACGTGCTCGATGAGCCCTCGATCGGGCTGCACCAGCGCGACAACCGCCGGCTTCTGGAGACCCTGCGACGGCTGCGCGACTTGGGAAACACCGTCATCGTCGTGGAACATGACGAGGATGCGATCCGCACGGCCGATTATCTGATCGACATGGGGCCGGGCGCGGGCATCCATGGCGGCCAGGTCATCGCCGCCGGCCTGCCGGACGAGGTCATGCGCTCGACCGAGAGCCTGACCGCCCAGTATCTGACCGGATTCCGGCAGATTCCCGTGCCCAAGACCCGGCGCAAGGGGCATAAGGGCCAGGTCCTGACCGTAACCGGCGCGCGCGAGCACAATCTGCGCGACGTCTCGGCCGAGATCCCGCTCGGCACCTTCACCTGCGTCACCGGGGTATCGGGCAGCGGCAAATCGACCCTGGTCATCGACACGCTCTACAAGGCCCTGGCGCGGCGCATCTCCGGCGCGCGGGAGATTCCGGGCGAGCATGACGGCATCGACGGGCTGGAGCATCTCGATAAGATCGTCGATATCGACCAATCGCCGATCGGGCGCACCCCGCGCTCCAATCCCGCGACCTATACCGGCGCCTTCTCGCCCATGCGCGACTGGTTCGCCGGGCTGCCCGAGGCCAAGGCGCGCGGCTACAAGCCGGGGCGCTTCAGCTTCAACGTCAAGGGCGGGCGCTGCGAAGCCTGCCAGGGCGACGGCGTGATCAAGATCGAGATGCATTTCCTGCCCGACATCTATGTTCAATGCGATGTCTGCAAGGGCAAGAGATACAACCGAGAAACTTTAGAAGTTACATTCAGGAACAAATCGATAGCCGATGTTCTTGACATGACGGTTGAGGAGGGGCGCGGCTTTTTCTCGGCCGTGCCGACGATCCGCAACAAGCTCGAGACCCTGGAACGGGTGGGCCTCAACTACATCCATCTGGGCCAGCAGGCCACGACCCTTTCGGGCGGCGAGGCGCAACGCGTGAAGCTGGCCAAGGAACTCTCGCGCCGGGCCACGGGGCGGACCCTCTATATCCTCGACGAGCCCACCACCGGCTTGCATTTCGAGGATGTGCGCAAGCTGCTCGACGTGCTCCACGCCCTGGTCGAACAGGGCAACACGGTGGTTGTGATCGAGCACAATCTCGAGGTCATCAAGACCGCTGACTGGATCATCGACATGGGCCCCGAAGGCGGCGACAAGGGCGGCAGCATCGTCGCCGCCGGCACGCCGGAACAGGTCGCCGCGGTCGAGGCCAGTTTTACCGGCCAATACCTCGCCCCCTATCTCGCCCTGCCCAAGAAGGCCAAGAAGAAGCGGGCCTAGCGGGCGGGCGCCACCTCAAACCCGACAGGCTCGCCGTTGCAGTCGGAACGGCGGCATCCGAAGGACATCGCAGAGGCGGGAGACCTGTGCGGGCCACATGGCTCCCATGAAGAACTTCGAGAGCACGGCGTCGCTGATGGCGGGCCGCAGCATTCCCACTTGTCGTTATGGGCCAGAGCCTTGGCTTCTGCGGCAAGCGCCGTGCCAAGGATTCTGCGACCGAATCGGCGTGCCGGCGGACACGAATTCGCCACGAATTGCGCCCGCGACGGTCACAAACCGCGCCAATCTTCCTCTTCGGTCACGCTTGAAGCGGTCAAACTCGCGTTTTAAGCGGGGCTAGGCGATCCCCCCTAAGGGGACCATATGTTCCACCTGAGGAAAATCCGATGCTCACCAAGAAGCTCGTATACGGCGTCCTGCTCGCCAGCATGGTCGCCATGCCCGTCGCCAGCGGCGCTCTCGCCGCTTCGTCGAGCAAGGCCCATACTGCAGCGGTCTCGAAATGCGAGAAGATGACCGATGCGACCAAGAAAGCCGACTGCCTGAAGGCGGCCGACGCGGTCAAATAGCGTCAGGATCAATATCCTGATCGAAGCCCCCGCCCGCGGACACTGTGGCGGGGGCTTCTCATTTGCTGATCCGGGTTCCCGCTTGCGCGGCGCGGTCTAGAAAGCCAGGAAGACGCGGTAGGCCAGGATCGCTGCTTCGGAATCTCCGTGATCGAAAGCATCGTCGCCCGCGAAATGCTTGGCTTCGATTCGCGCCACGGTCTCGGACGGCGACTCGGCGAGAGCAAGGCCGGCCGGACCAACCCAGGACGCGACCGCCAGGACAAGAAACGCACGGCCGAGGCGCAACGAAGGATTGGAGCGCATCCGTATCTCCATCACTCGAAGGCGTCGGAGCGCAGAATGCGCGCGACGATCAGTTTGCGGTCTACCGGCCTTTGAGATGCTTTTCAGGCAGAATGGGGCGCAACCGCCGACTATTTTCGGAGAAGGCGCTCAAGCATGCCGACGATCTTCGTCCCCGCCCTGCCCCGCCTTGCCGTGGAGGTCTTGGGGAATGGCCCGCTCTGCCTGTTCC
This sequence comes from Pseudomonadota bacterium, assembly GCA_027619995.1. Taxonomy (GTDB): domain Bacteria; phylum Pseudomonadota; class Alphaproteobacteria; order CADEGL01; family CADEGL01; genus JABIRQ01. Next base: position 3,610 of record JAQCGR010000172.1, read on the forward strand.
TGCACGGCATCGGCGGCAACCGGTCGAACTGGAGCGCGCAGCTTCCCGCCTTCGCGGCGAACGGCTTCGCGGCGGCCGCCTCGGACGCACGGGGCTACGGCGATAGCGGCGACTATCCCGGCCCTTTCGCCTTCACGGATTTCGTCGATGACCTTGCTCGCGCACTGGACCATTTCGGGGTCGAACGGACGCATCTGGTCGGCCTGTCCATGGGCGGGCGCGTCGCCCTAGCCTTCGCCCTGGCCCATCCGGCGCGGGTCGGCGCGCTCGTGCTGGCCGATACCCATGGCGGCTTCGGCGACCTGACGGCGGCGCAGCGCGCCGACTATGTCCAAGCCCGGCGCGAGCCCCTGCTGGCCGGGAAGACCCCCGCCCAGATCGCGCCCGGCGTGGTCGAACGGCTGGTCGGGCCCGAGGCCTCGGACGAGGCCCGCGCGGCCCTGCTGGCCAGCGTCTCGGCCCTGCGGGCGGAAAGCTACCTCAAGGCGATCGAGGCGACGGTGACCCAGGACCGGGTCGGCGACCTTTCGGCCCTGGCCTGCCCGGTGCATTTCATCGTCGGCGAACACGACCGCCTGACCACCCCCGAAATCGTGCGCCGCCTCGCCGCGCAATTGCCGGGTAGCGAAGTCACCGCGATCCCCGGCGCAGGCCATGTCAGCAACCTCGAAGCGCCCGACGCCTTCAACCGCATTGCCCTCGGTTTTCTCGGCCGGCATCGGGATCGCGCCGACAAGGTCGCTTTCGGATAGGCCGCTCACCCGCCGATGGGTCAATCCGGTTGTCCCCGCCCCCGCCTGCGTGTATGAGGCAGGCCATGAACGATCCCCATGACGATGCCACCCCGCCTCCGCGCAAGGGCTTTTTCGGCGCGTTCCATCGGCGCGAGTTGGCCCTCGTCCATTGGCTGGTTCCGCCGATCGAGACGGAGGAACAGGCCGCGAGCGCGCTCGGCTATGGCCGGCGGGCAGGTCTGCTTGCCGCGCTGATCGCCCTGTCGCCGATCTTCCTGCCCGAAGGCATCGAGACGATGACCGGCGGGCCGATCTTCGTGGTCAATCAGAACGCCCTGATCAATCCGGCCGTGATGCTTCAAGCGGTGCTCTACGGCTATATCTATTTTACCGGCTACAAGAAGCTGGAAGTCGTCGCCGGCGCGCTGGCGCTTTTCGCCGCGGCCTTCCTGATCTGGCCCATGTTGACCGCCGACCAGAGCTGGCTCGCCCTGATGATCGGCGGTTATGTCGTGCGCTGTTTCGCCATCGGGGTGCGCAGCTTGCGTCACTTCCGCAAGCTCGATATCGAGCCGCATGGTCCGGCGGAGAAGCCCGAATCCTTCCGCCGCCGGCGCTGAGAGCGTCGCATAGGCGCTTGCATTGCGGCCTTGCCCGGTCCATGTGAGTAGAACCCGAAGGCATAACAATAGCGCTGTCCGAAATCATGGCGAAGACCACTCTTGCACCCGTGCATGTCGTCGGCGGCGGACTGGCCGGTTCCGAAGCCGCATGGCAACTCGCCCGCGCCGGTGTGCCGGCCGTGCTTCACGAAATGCGGCCCCTGCGCGGGACAGAGGCGCATCACACCGATGGATTGGCGGAACTCGTCTGCTCCAATTCCCTGCGTTCCGACGATTCCGAAAGCAATGCGGTCGGCGTGCTGCACGAGGAACTGCGACGCTGCGGCTCGCTCGTCATGCGCGCGGCTGATGCGCGGCGCGTCCCTGCCGGAAGCGCCCTGGCGGTGGACCGGGACGGTTTTTCCGCCGATGTGCAGGTCGCCATCGAGGGGGAGCCGCTGATCGAGATCCGGCGCGAGGAAATCGCCGGCCTGCCGCCGGCCGAATGGGACTCCGCGATCATCGCCACCGGCCCGTTGACCGCGCCGGGCCTCGCCGAGGCGATCCGCGAATTGACCGGCGCCCAGTCGCTCGCCTTTTTCGACGCCATCGCGCCCATCGTCCATGGCGATTCGATCGATTTCGACAAGGCCTGGAAGCAGTCGCGCTATGACAAGGGCGACGGCGCGGATTACATCAACTGCCCGCTCGACCGTGACGGCTACGAAGCCTTCATCGACGCGCTGATCGCGGGCGAGAAGACTGAGTTCAAGGAGTGGGAAAAGGACACGCCCTATTTCGAGGGCTGCCTGCCCATCGAGGTTATGGCCGAACGCGGGCGCGAAACCCTGCGCTTCGGGCCGATGAAGCCGGTCGGCCTGACCGATCCGCGCACGGGCGGGCGCGCCCATGCGGTCGTCCAGCTGCGCCAGGACAACGCGCTGGGCACCCTGTTCAACATCGTCGGTTTCCAGACCAAGCTGAAATACGGCGAGCAAGCCCGCGTTTTTCGCATGATTCCCGGCCTGGAGAAGGCCGAGTTCGCGCGCCTGGGCGGGATCCACCGCAACACCTTCATCGACAGCCCGCGCCTGCTCGACGGAACCTTGCGTCTGCATGCCCGGCCGGGCCTGCGCTTCGCCGGGCAGATCACCGGGGTCGAAGGCTATGTCGAAAGCGCGGCCATTGGCCTGCTCGCCGGGCGTTTCGCCGCGGCCGAGCGGCTGGAGAACGCGCCGGAGATGCCCCCGGCGACGACCTGCCTGGGCGCATTGCTGGGCCATATCACAGGGGGCCATCTCGCCGATGAGAGCGGCAAGGGCTTTCAGCCCATGAACGTGAATTTCGGACTGTTCCCGCCCCTCGATGTGCGCAAGCGCGGGCGCGACCGCAAGCAGGCCATGGCCCGAAGGGCGCTCGACGACCTGGATGCCTGGCTGGGGATCGAGCGCGAGGCAGCGGAGTGACGGCGCTGCGCGCCCTCCTGCTCGCCCTTCTCCTCGGCCTGGCCTTCGCGCCTACGGCCCTGCACGCGGAACTCAGCCAGCTCGAGCGCGAAACGATCCGGCAGGACGCCGAAGTCGCCGGGCAGGCCAAGTTCTGCAGGATGGACTGGCGGCCGCTCTACCGCGCCGTCATCGAAAGTTGGCGCGCCAGCGGCCGGGCCGTCGAGGACGTGCAAGAGGTCGACCGCATCTTTCAGGGTGTGATGAAAGCCCAGTCCGAAATCTTGAGCAAGGATTTCTGCACGATGGGCCAGATCCAGGTCGATTACAGCATGGAACGCGCGCTGCGCTTCTACGGCGCCGATCCGGCGGCGGGGGAGACTGACCGCTCAATAGCGGCCCGTCGCCCAGCCCCTCAGCAGCGAGAATTGCCGGCCGCCATCGGGCCGGGCCATGGCGGGATCGAAGGGGTCGTGGCCGCAGCGCGCCAGACGGCGCAGATGACGGTCCGCGAGGCGCGCGGTCAGCAGGACCGGCAAAGCGGCGCGCGGCACCTCGGCGCGCAATGCCCTCGCCTCCGCCAGCAGAGCGCGGGCCCGGTCGGCAAGCCGCACGGCGATCGCGGCCAGTTCCGGCGGGCGTCGCCCTTCGAACAGATCGGTCAGGGACATCCCCTCCTCCGCCACCAGATCGGCGGGCAGGAGGCTGCGTCGGACACGGGCATTGTGCGGGATCGCTCGCAGATGGCCGGTCAACGCCCAGGCAGTGCCGATGCATTCCCCGGCGCGGCGCGCGGCAGAGCCGCGGACACCGAGTACGGTCAGAGCAAGATCGTTGAGCCCGCCGGCGCTGTCCCGCGCATAGGTCTCGAAGGACTC
>JAQCGR010000173.1 GCA_027619995.1 Pseudomonadota bacterium
TGTTCTCCGGGCTGCGGACGAGCAGCACATCGGCCCCGGCTGCCTTCATGAGATTCATGACATGGTCGTAGCGGCGGCGATATTCGTCGAGTTTGAACGGCAGGCGGCTGTGTTGCGTCATACCGAGCCGGACGCCCGACTCGGTCTCTATTCGCTTCACGCTGCTTTTCGCGGCCATGGTCGTCTCCCCCTTTGTTGTCCTCGAAACGAAAAACAGCTTAGCGCATCCGGCATTCGCATGAGGAGTCCGGAAAAACCCGGCCCCGGGCATACCGCGGTCCGCGCTACCAACAACCCAGTGTGGTGCCCATCCGGTCGACGAAGGCGATGAGATAACTGTCGGACACTTCCTGGAACGCGCGCAGGCCGAGCGCGTGCACATCGCGCGACCAGGCGGGCAGCGCGATCAACAGGCCGAACAGGACCGGTAGGACAATTCTCTTCATGCCCTGAAGATTAGGCCCACGCAGCCCCGGGGCCAAGATCGTTGCCCAGATCGTCACCGGGCGCATTTCGCTCGATTGCGACCGCCGATTGGCCTCATAGTTGACGCGTTCGGGCCTTGCGTCGGGAACCGCGACATTCGTCGGCCACGCGATGCCATTCGAAGCGATGGAGGCGAAAGATGGACGACCGGGACCGGACGGCGCGATCGGCGCCGGGCATGATGCTTCACGACACCGAACCCCAGCCCGATATGGCGCGTATGCGCGCCTATCGCCTGGGACGCTTTCAAGCCGAATTGCGCAGGCGCGATCTGGGCGGCGCCCTGCTCTTCGATTCGGTCAATATCCGCTACGCGAGCGGCACGCGGAACGGCGCGATCTTTAATTTCCATACCCCGTCTCGCGCCCTCTTCGTGCCGCCCGAGGGCAAGGCTATTCTTTACGATCAGGCCGGTTGGGCCGGGCCGGTTCTGGAACTCGGCACTGTCGGCGAAGTCCATGACATGCCGACCTTCTCCTATTTCTACGTCGCCGAACGGGGCGACGAGAACGCCGGCCGTATGGCCGCGATGGTCGAAGACGAACTGGCGCGCCATGCCGGCGCCAACAAACGCCTGGCCGTCGACCGGATCGAGGCGTCCCTTATCAACGCATTGCAGGGCCGCGGTATCGAACTGGCCGATGCTCAGGGCCCGGCCGAACGCGCACGGATCGTCAAATCCGACGATGAAATCGCCTGCATGCTCACCTCCATCACCGTCGCCGAGACGGGCATCTCGCGGATAAGCGAAGCCCTGCGGCCGGGCATGACCGAGAATGAGTTGTTCTCGATTCTCCATCAGACGAATATCGCGAACGGCGGCGACTGGTGCGAATACCGCCTCCTGGCGTCGGGCGCGCGGACCAATCCCTGGGGCCAGGAATGCAGCGACAAGGTGATTCGCGCGGGCGAACTGGTCGCCTTCGATACCGGCATGGTCGGGCGCTACGGCTATGCCACGGATATGTCGCGCACCCTGTTCTGCGAACCCGGCAAGCCGAGCGCCGAGCAGCGGCGGCTCTACGCCATCGCCTACGAGAATCTGCACACCAACCTGGAACTCGTGCGTGCCGGCCTTGGATTTCGGGAATTCGCCGAGAAGGCCTGGGTTCTGCCCGACGAGTTCGTGAAACATCGTTATCCGACGCCGATCCACGGCATCGGCATGACCGACGAATGGCCCATGGTGAAGCACCTCATCGACTGGGAAGAGCAGGGCTATGACGGAGTCTTCGAGGCGGGCATGACGGTTTCGGTCGAAAGTTTCATCGGCGGCGAACACGGGGTTGAGGGGGTCAAGCTCGAGGAACAGGTCCTGATCACCGAGACCGGCTATCAGCGGCTCTCGACCTATCCCTACGACGACCGGCTGTTGGGTTGAACCGAGTGCGGAGCATGGCGAAGGATATCCCCCGATTCATGAAGGCCGTGCTGCTGGTCGGACACGGCGGACTCGACAAGCTGGACTACCGCGATGACGTCCCCACACCCAGTCCCGGCCCGGGCGAAGTGCTGATCGCGGTCGGCGGAGCCGGCATGAACAACACCGATATCAACACCCGGACCGGCTGGTACGCGCAAGAGAACCGCGACGCCACCGCCGTCGATGCCGAGGCGGATACAGTCAAGCCCTGGAACAGAGCCAGCCTGACCTTTCCCCGTATCCAGGGCGCCGATATCGCTGGGCGGATCGTCGCGGTGGGCGACGGCATTGCATCCGCCCGTATCGGCGAACGGGTGCTTGTCGATGCCTGGATCTGCAATCCGTCGGACCGCCTGGCGGACCCCGTCTATATCGGCAGCGAACGAGACGGCGGCTATGGCGAGTATGTCGCCGTTCCCGCAGCCAACGCCCATCGCATCGAGAGCGCCCTTTCGGATGCCGAACTCGCCACCTTCCCCTGCGCCTACACGACGGCAGAGAACATGCTGCATCGGTCAGGCCTCGTCGCCGGTGAGACCGTCATGGTCACCGGCGCTTCGGGCGGCGTCGGCTCCGCCCTCGTCCGACTCGCCAAACGGCGAGGCGCGCGGGTTCTGGCGATCGCCGGCGCGGCAAAAGAAGCGCAGGTGCGCAAGGCGGGAGCAGACCTGTTTCTGGCGCGCGACACCGAGGATCTTGTCGACGCGGTCGAGGCCTTGCTCGGCGGCGACGCCGTCGCCCTCGCCGCCGATGTCGTCGGCGGGCCGGGATTTCGGACCTGTATCGACGTTCTGCGCAAGGGCGGGCGCTACGTCACCGCTGGTGCCATCGCTGGACCCTATGTCGAACTGGATCTTCGGACCCTCTATCTGCGCGACATCACCCTTTACGGGGCGACCGTCACGGATGCGGAGGTCTTCCCGAATCTCGTCGGCTATATAGAGCGGGGCGAGATTCGACCGCTGGTCGAGCGAACCTATCCCCTCTCTCGGATCCGCGACGCCCAGCGCGACTTCGCGGCGAAGACCCATGTCGGGAAACTGGTGCTGATCCCGGGCGCCTAGGGCCGGAAGCACATCTTTGTCTCGACCGTTCGTCCCACCGAAAGGGTGAAGCACGATACGGGGCCGTCGGCACCATGACATAAAGACGATCCAAGCTCGCGGGCACAGTGCCACGATCACAGGTCCCAGCCGCCATGACGATCCGCAATCTCGAAGCCTTTTTCCGCCCGCGTTCGGTCGCGCTTATCGGCGCGAGCGAGCGAAAAGGCTCGGTCGGCGCGATCGTTACCCGAAACCTGACCGGCGGCGGCTATGCCGGGCCCATCATGCTGGTGAATCCGAAGCGCGACATGATCGACGGTCGGCCATGCTATCCGGATGTGGCGAGCCTGCCCGAAGCGCCGGATCTGGCCGTCATCTGCACTCCACCCGCTACGGTTCCGGGGATCGTCGGCGGGTTGGCCCGCCGGGGCACCCGGGGTGTCGTCGTCATCACCGCCGGCTTCGGCGATGGCGGCCGCGCGCAGGGGCAGTCCCTGCGCCAAGCCATGCTCGATGCGGCGCGGCCCCACCTGCTGCGCGTCGTCGGCCCGAACTGCGTCGGCATCATGGCGCCCGCCATCGGCCTAAACGCGACATTCGCCGAGCGAGACGCCAAACCCGGCGGTCTGGCCTTCGTCAGCCAGTCGGGCGCCGTCCTGCTCAGCATCGTCGATTGGGCCGAGGGCCGCGGTGTCGGCTTTTCCCACCTCGCCTCCGTCGGCGATATGAGCGATGTCGATTTCGGCGACATGCTCGATTACCTCGCCCAGGACTCGGCCACCGACGCCATCCTCCTCTATATGGAGGCGGTGACCCATGCCCGGAAGTTCATGAGCACCGCTCGCGCCGCCAGCCGCGCCAAGCCGGTGATCGTGATGAAATCGGGCCGGAATCCGGCATCCGCCAGCGCGGCGGCCACCCATACCGGCGCCCTGGCGGGCATGGACGAGGTCTATGACGCCGCCTTCGAGCGTGCCGGCATGATCCGGGTCGATACCCTCGACGACCTCTTCGGCGCGGTCGAAATCCTGGGCGCGGGCCGCCGGGTCCAGGGCGACCGGCTGGCCATGCTGACCAATGGCGGCGGCTTCGGCGTCATGGCGACCGACAGCCTGATCGACGAGGGCGGCCGTCTCGCCGATCTGTCGCCCGAGACCCTGAAGCGCCTGGACGAGGTCCTGCCGCCGACCTGGAGTCACGGCAATCCCATCGACATCATCGGTGACGCGGACGGCCCGCGCTACGAACGCGCCCTCTCGGCTCTGATGGCGGATCGCGGGGTCGACGCGGTCATCGCGATGTTCTGCCCCACGGCGCTGGCCTCGGGCACGGACGCGGCTAAGGCAATTGCCAGGGTCGTCGGCCGGGAGCAGCGGACCCCCGTCATCGCGGCCTGGATCGGCGCCTCGGACGGCGTGGTGGCGGGCCGGCAGGTGCTGACCGATGCCTCGGTCCCGGTCTATGACAGCCTGAACGGGGCCGTCCGCGCGGTCATGCACATGGTTCGCTATCACCGGGCAAAAGCCGCCCTGGTGGAGACCCCGCCCAGCGTGCCCGAACGGTTCCGGCCCCAGACCGCGCGGGCGCGCGCGACGATCGAAACTGCCCTGATCGAGGGCCGCAGCCTGATGACCGAACCCGAGGCCAAGGAGCTGTTGGATGCCTACGGCATTCCGGTCGCCCTGACCCGGACGGCGGGAAGCGTGGCGGGCGCGGCCGATGCCGCCACTGGAATCGGCTATCCCGTCGCCCTCAAAATCCTGTCGCCCGATATCTCGCACAAATCCGACTTCGGCGGCGTCGCCCTGGATATCGAGGACGAAACCGGCCTCCATCGGGCGGCGAAGGCCATGTTGGCGCGCATCGCCGCCAATGCCCCGCAGGCTCATATCGACGGCTTCACCGTCCAGCAGATGATCCGCCGCCCGAAGGCGCACGAACTGCTTATCGGCGCCACGGTGGATCCGCAGTTCGGTCCCGTCATCCTATTCGGCCAGGGCGGCACGTCGGTCGAAGTCGTGGCCGACAAGGCGCTGGCCCTGCCGCCCCTCAATATGAGCCTGGCGCGCGACATGATCGAACGCACCCGGATCGCCCGGCTTCTGCACGGCTATCGGGACGAAGCACCCGCGGATATCGACGCCATCGCCCTCACCATCATGAAGGTCGCGCAGATCGTCGCCGACCTGCCGGAAGTGATCGAACTGGACATCAACCCCCTGCTTGCCGGACCGGACGGGGTGATCGCGCTCGATGCGCGCATCAAGGTGGAGGCGAGCCGGATCAAGGGCACCGAACGCTTCGCCATCAAGCCCTATCCCATCGAGCTGGAGGAACGTTTCGAACTGCCCGACGGCAGCGCCATGCTGCTGCGGCCGATACGGCCGGAGGACGAGCCAAGGCTCCGGGAGGGGTTCGCGCGTCTATCCGCGGAATCGATCCGGATGCGCTTCTTCGCACCCCTCAAGACCCTGACCCAGGAGATGGCGGCGCGCCTGACCCAGATCGACTATGACCGGGAGATGGCCCTGGTCCTGACGACGGACCAGCTGCCCGGCGAGGCCGAGATATTCGCCGTGGCGCGCCTGTCCTGCGACCCCGACAACGAACAGGCCGAATTCGCCTTGATCGTGGGCGACGATTTTGCAGGCCAGGGTGTCGGCACCCGGCTCATGACGAAGCTGGTCGCCTATGCCAGGGGCCGCGGGGTGGGCTCGATGATCGGCATCATCCTGAGCGAAAACAAAGCAATGCTGAGCATCTGCAGGAAACTGGGCTTCACGATCGTGGAGGAACCGGAGGAACACGACGTGAAGGTCGCGCGCCTCGATTTGCAGGGCCTCGAACCGCAGGAGTGAGGGCCGGCGGCCGCCCCCGCCTAAGGCGCTTGGCCTGCGGTCGCCGTGCAGCGTAGGCTCGCTCTCGTTTTTCGCCGAGGAAGAAACGGGGGGATCTCAGCAATGGCCGAAGCCGTATCCGCAGCACAAGTGCACAAGGACGCCATCATCCTGGACGGTCAGGGTGTGACCGTCCTCTTGCCGGTCGCCCAGATCCCCCAGCCGCCGATCGACGGAGTCTCCTATCTCGACCGCGCGATCGCAGCCGGAGTCACGGCCCAGAACGTGACCCTGGGCATCGGCGGCATCGGCATGGGCACGGACGATTTCCGCGCCCTGCTCCACACCATGCACGGCCATTACTGCTATTTCGAGATCGAACCCAAGCTGATGCTGATCGAAACGGCGGCCGATATCCGCAGGGCCAAGCAGGAAGGCCGGCTGGGCGTGATCTTCGGCCTGCAGGGTCTGGCGCCCAAGATCGAGGACGACCCCAGCCTGATCCGCATCCTTCACCGCCTCGGCCTGCGCATCGGGCAGCTGACCTATAACGAGCGCTGCTCCCTCGGCTGCGGCTGCCTGGAGGAGCCGGATAGCGGCCTGACCCAGCTCGGCCGCATCGTCATCCGCGAGATGAACCATATCGGCATGGCCGTCGATCTGGCCCATGCCGGCCAACGCACGGCCCTTGAGGCGATCGAGTTTTCCTCGACTCCGGCCATCGTTTCCCACGGCAATGTACGCGCGCTGACGCCAAGCCGACGCAACTATACCGACGAGGTGCTGCGCGCGCTGGCCGCCAATGGCGGCGCCATCGGCATCACCGCCTATGGCCCGATGTGCGAGAAGGAGCCGGGCAGGCGCCCGACCCTGGACGATATGGTCGACCATATCGCCTATGTCGCGGATCTGGTGGGCATCGACCATGTCGGCATCGGCTCCGACTTCTTCGAGGCCGAATCGCCGGTGCGATTCCACGCCTTCTTCCGGGTGCGCTATCCCGAGGTGTTCGAGCATTACACCTTGGAGAACGTCTATTTCGAGGAATTCAACCGGGTCGACCACCTGCCCATGCTGACCGAAGCCCTGTTGAACCGCGGCTTTTCGGCGGAGGATGTGACCAAGGTCCTGGGCGGCAACTTCCTCCGCGCCTTCGAGGCGGCCTGGAAAGGTTAGGCCGCCCCTTGCGGTGAGCGCGGCCCGCCGTTTCAATCGGCCAGGAAGCATGTTCAAGAAGGGGGATACGGCGATGAAGGACAAGGTTGTGATCGTGACCGGTGGGGCCTCGGGAATCGGGCTCGCCACGGTGGAGAGACTGGCCCGCGAAGGCGCCCGCCTGGTCATCGCCGACAAGACCGATCCCGCACCCATCGCCGAGAAGATCCGCGCCGCGGGCGGGACGGCCGAGGCGATCGCCGCCGACGTCTCGCAGGAAGCCGCCTGCGCCGCCATGGTCGAGGCTGCAAAAGCC
>JAQCGR010000174.1 GCA_027619995.1 Pseudomonadota bacterium
AAGATCGGTGTGAACATGGATGTCGAGAAGCCCATCGCCTCGAGAATGATGCCCGAATAGAAGTCGACATTCGGGAACAGCTTCCGCTCCACGAAATACTCGTCCTCCAGTGCGATTTTCTCAAGCTCCATCGCCAGATCAAGAAGCGGCTCTTCCCGGATGCCGAGTTCGTCCAGGACCTGGTGGCAACTGCCGCGCAGCACGGCGGCTCGGGGATCGTAGTTCTTGTAGACCCGGTGGCCGAAGCCCATCAAGCGGAAGGGATCGTCCTTGTCCTTGGCGCGCTCGATGAATTCCGGGATGCGCGACTTGTCGCCGATCTCGTTCAGCATGTTGAGGACGGCTTCGTTGGCACCGCCATGGGCCGGGCCCCAGAGCGATGCGATACCCGCGGCGACGCAGGCGAAAGGATTGGCGCCGCTCGATCCGGCCAGACGCACGGTCGAGGTCGAGGCGTTCTGCTCGTGATCGGCATGGAGGATGAATATCTGGTCCATGGCGCGGGCCACGACCGGGTTCACCTTGTACTCCTCGCAGGGCACGCCGAAGGTCATGTAGAGAAAGTTCTCGGCGTAGTTCAGGTCGTTGCGGGGATACATGAAGGGCTGGCCGGTCGAATATTTGTAGGCCATGGCCGCGATCGTCGGCATCTTGGCAACCAGCCGGTAGGACGCCACCATGCGCTGGTAGGGATCGTCGATATCCGTCGAATCGTGATAGAAGGCGGACAGGGCGCCGACCACGCCACACATGATGGCCATCGGGTGGGCGTCGCGCCGGAAGCCTCGATAGAACCAGAGCAACTGCTCGTGCACCATCGTGTGCAAGGTGATGTCGCGTTCGAACTTCGTGCGCTCGGCCTGGGTCGGCAGTTCGCCGTAGAGCAGCAGATAGCAGACTTCGGCGAAGGTCGAGTTCTCGGCCAGATCCTCGATGCTGTAGCCGCGATGAAGCAAAACACCCTTATCGCCGTCGATATATGTGATTTCCGATTCGCAGCTCCCGGTCGAGGTATAACCCGGGTCGTAGGTAAAGAAGCCGCTCTCGGCATAGAGCTTGCGCACATCGATGACGTCCGGTCCGGTCGTGCCGGAGAGGACGGGCAATTCGTAGCTCTTCCCCGTCGCGTTATCGACGAGGGTCACGGTGTGTGTGCCGTCCTTGCCGGATTTCTTCGCTGCCGCACTGGTCGTGCCGTCGGTCATGTATATTTACTCCGTTCGATTAGACCGGCGGTCGGGTCGATCATATGTCTTTCCCGGCCTGCCCCGTGGCCGTCGTGCCATATTACTACGGCCCGGCGGCCTGAACATCGTTGATTCGCGCCAAACACTCTTCCTGTCCGAGCACAGCCATGACCTCGAAGATACCCGGCGATACCGTACGGCCGGTTAACGCGGCGCGCAGGGGCTGGGCAAGTTGCCCGAGCTTGATATTTTCGAACTCCGCTTGAGCGCGTGTGCAGGCTTCGATCGTTTCCTCATTCCATGACATAAGCTTTTTCAACGCCGGGGCCAGTTCGGCCAGGCGTTGCCGGGCCGTTTGGTCGAGCAGATTCGCCGCTTTCTCGTCGAATTCGACGGGGCGCGTGCCGGTGTAGAGCCGCGCGGCCTCCGCAAGGCCCACAAGATTGATCGCGCGTTGCTTGAGGCCGGCCATGCCGGCCTGCAGGCGTGCAAGCGCGGCGGAATCCGGCGCTGGATCGCCCGCCGCGGTCAGGCGCTCGACGACCAGGTCCACCAGCCGCTCGTCGTGGGCCTGCTGGAGATAGTGTTTGTTGAGGCTGTCGAGCTTGGCGAAGTCGAAACGCGCCGCCGATTTGCCGACTGCACCGAGATCGAACCACTGGACCGCCTGATCCGTGTCGATGATTTCGTCGTCGCCATGGCCCCAGCCCAGGCGCAAGAGATAGTTGCGCAGCGCCTCGGGCAGGTATCCCAGGTTGCGATAGGCATCTACACCCAGGGCGCCGTGACGCTTCGACAGCTTGGCGCCGTCGGGGCCGTGGATCAGGGGAATATGGGCGAATTCCGGGATCGGCCAGCCCATGGCCGCGAAGACCTGAAGCTGGCGGAAGGCGTTGGTCAGGTGGTCGTCGCCCCGGATGACATGGGTGATGCCCATATCGTGGTCGTCCACCACGACGGACAGCATATAGGTCGGCGTGCCGTCCCCGCGGAGCAGGATCATGTCGTCGAGCTGGTCGTTGGGCACGCGCACCTCGCCCTGCACCAGATCCTGGATCGTGGTGTCGCCGTCGTGCGGCATCTTGATGCGGATGACGGGATCGACGCCGGCCGGCGCCTCGGAGGGGTCGCGGTCGCGCCAGCGCCCGTCATAGCGTATCGGCCGGCCCTCGGCCCGCGCCGCTTCGCGCATGGCGGTCAACTCGTCGGGGGTGCAATAGCAACGATAGGCCTTGCCCTCGGCAAGCAGTTGGTGGGCGACCTCGGCATGGCGGCCGGCGCGCGAGAACTGATGGACAACCTCGCCGTCCCAACCGAGGCCGAGCCATTGCAGCCCATCCAGAATCGCCGTTGTCGCCTCGTCGGTCGAACGCGCGCGGTCGGTATCCTCGATGCGAAGGCTGAAGGTGCCGCCGTGATGGCGTGTGAACAGCCAGTTGAACAGGGCCGTGCGCGCGCCGCCGATATGCAGAAAGCCGGTGGGCGAAGGGGCAAAGCGGGTGACGACGGACATGGGCTCTCGAGGTTGGGGTGGGTGGCTCACCGGGCGGGTGCGCGGCGGCGGGGGAGTGTTAGCATATCCTTCCGGCGCTGACAGCAGGGTAGGGCATGCGGGGTGGTCGAACGGCTGAATGAGCGGGGCTGATCAGCCCGCAATGCGCGGTTCAGCGCCCGTGCCCTCGCGTCTTTGGCCAGAGCCTGCTGGCCGAACGCGACCGCTGGCTGCTGTGGCTGCCCGTGGCGCTCGGCGGTGGCGTGGCGCTGTATTTCGCGCTGGCCGGCGAACCGCCCCTGTGGCTGGGCCCGGCCGCCGGCGCGGGGCTGCTGCTGATTCTGGCACTCCTGCGCCGCTATTCCGTTGCCGTGATCGTGCTGGTTCCGCTTTTGGCCATGGCGATCGGCTTTTCCGCCGCGCAGATACGGACCGCATCGGTCGCGGTGGCGCCGCTGTCCGAAAGGACGCCGCCGCTGACGATCGAGGCGCGAATCGCGGCCGTCGAACCGGGGCCGACCCGCAGCCGGTTGCTGCTGGAGGAAGTGCGGACACCCGGGATAGCGGACCATCCGGTGCCGTCGCGGGTTCGCCTGCGGATATCGGGCCCGGCGGAGGATCTCGCGCCCGGTGCGGCCGTCCGCCTGCGGGCCGTGCTCATGCCCCCACCCGAACCGGTCGAGCCGGGTGCTTTCGATTTCCAGCGCGACAGCTATTTCAAGGAAATCGGCGCGGTCGGTTTTGGCATGGGCAGGGTCGAGACCTTGGGAGACGCGCCCGGCGGCGGCTGGCGCGAAGCCCTCCGGCGCATCCGCCACGGTGTCGTCCAACGGGTAAACGGCGCCTTGGAACCGCCCTTTGCAGGGATCGCCGCGGCGCTGCTGACCGGGCTGCGTTCGGGCATTCCCGAGGAGACAATGGCGGCCATCCGTGATGCTGGATTGGCCCATCTTCTGGCGATTTCCGGCCTTCATCTGGGGCTGGTGGCGGGCTTCGTCTTCTTTGCCCTGCGCGCGGCCCTTGCTCTCGCGCCGTCCCTGGCCCTGCGCTATCCGATCAAGAAATGGGCCGCCGTGGCCGCGCTGCTGGCGGCCGGGGGCTACATGCTCCTTGCGGGCGCCACGGTGCCGACCCAGCGGGCTTTTGTGATGATCGGCCTGGTCCTGCTCGCCGTGCTGGTCGATCGCACGGCAATTTCCATGCGCCCGGTCGCCTTCGCGGCCATGCTGATCCTGCTGCTCGCGCCCGAGAGCCTGCTTGGGGCCAGTTTTCAGATGTCCTTCGCGGCCGTCGTGGCGCTCGTCGCGGGCTACGAATTGCTGCGCGACCGGGCCCGGCACGACGGCGCCCGGTCCCAGGCCCTTTGGGCTCGCTGGTCGCGCGGCGCGGTCGTCTATATCGGCGGCGGGGCCCTGACCTCGGTGATCGCCATGGCGGCGACCGCGCCCTTCGCCGCTTTTCACTTCAACCGTCTGGCCGGTTACGGGCTGATCGCCAATATTCTCGCCGTGCCGATCGCTGCCTTCTGGATCATGCCATGGGGCCTGCTGGCCGTGGCCTTGATGCCCCTCGGGCTCGAAGGCTTCGCCCTGGCGCCCATGGGATGGGGAATCGAGGCGGTCGTGGCGATTGCCGGGACCGTGGCGGGCTGGTCCGGCGGCGTGCTTCTGGTGCCGGGCTTCTCTCCGGCCGCCCTGTTCATGATGATCGGCGGTGGGCTCTGGCTGTGCCTCTGGCGCAGGCGGTGGCGGCTTGCCGGTCTGGCGCCTCTGGCGCTCGGTGTGGTCCTCGCGGGGCAGGCGGATCGGCCGGATATTCTGGTTTCGGGTGATGCGCGCCTTGTTGGCATCGTGACGGATGGCGGCGAGCGGGCGCTTTCGACCCTGCGCCGGGCCAAATTCGAGGGCGAGCAATGGCTGCGCCGCGATGGGGCGAGCGAAGCCGCCGCCTGGCCGGAACCTGGGACTGGGCGCGACGACGGGCTCGCCTGCGATGCCCTGGGCTGCTTCCTTATGGGGGAGAAGGGCCGTGCCGCACTCGTCCTGGACGGCCGGGCCCTGGCGGAAGATTGCGCGGCCGCGGATGTGGTTGTGGCCCTCATGCCCGTGCCGCGTGAGGCATGTCGCGGTGTCCCGGTGGTCGATCGCTTCGCCCTATGGCGCGAAGGGGCCCATGCGATATGGCTTTCCGGCGGCGGGATCAGGATCGAGAGCGTCCGCGACCGGCAGGGCGAGCGGCCCTGGGTTGCGAAACGTTAGGGCCAAGCTTAAGAGGGGAAAGGTGCTCAATACTGGCGGAGCAGGCCGATCAGCTTGCCCTGCACCTTGACCCGGTCGGGGCCGAAGATGCGGGTTTCGTACGACTTGTTCGCCGGCTCCAGGGCGATCGAGGCGCCTTTCCGCCGCAGGCGCTTCAGGGTGACCTCGGCCTCGTCGACCAGGGCGACGACGATCATGCCGCTATCGGCGGTCTCGCCGCGCTCGATCACCACGGTGTCGCCGTCGAAAATGCCTGCCTCGATCATCGAATCGCCATCGACCTCGAGCGCGTAATACTCGCCCCGGCCGAGCATGGAAGCGGGCACGTCTATATGGTTGGAATGGTCGCGCAGCGCCTCGATGGGCGTGCCGGCCGCGATCCGGCCGTAAAGCGGCAGTTCGACCGCATCCTTGGACCCGCCGCTGGGCGCGCGGGCCGCGCGGAAATCGGCTTGAATGATATTGGGGCTGACGCTGGCGGGGAAGTTCTTGACCTCGTTCGGCCCGATCGCCGCCGTCTCGGGCAGGCGCAGCACTTCGAGGGCGCGCGCCCGATGGGGCAGGCGGCGGATGAAGCCGCGTTCCTGCAGCCCCGTGATGAGCCGGTGTATGCCCGATTTGGACTTGAGGTTCAGGGCATCCTTCATCTCGTCGAAAGAGGGCGAGACGCCGTCATCCTGGATTCGCTCGTTGATGAAAAGCAGCAGCTCATGCTGTTTCTTGGTCAACATCCCGGAACTCCCTATGCCCATATCCGCTTCATGCAATATGCCCATAGATGACTATGCATCGATGAACCACTACATCTAGAACAAAACCGAAACCATGCCGCATTTTCTAGTTTGGTTCGCGGAATCGGTCAAGCCATATTGTCGGGCAATCGCGAAGAATTATCGCTATGCGCCAAACTGGCGGGTCAGAGGCCGCTGACACGGGCCGAGAGATGGAGGATCGGGACGGCCTCGCCGGCGGGCGCAGCGGGGGCGTGGGGCGGGCGCAAAATGAGACAATCGGCGCGGGCCACGGTCGCCATCATGGAACTGTCCTGGCGCGGGAAGGGCGTGGCGACCAGGGCTCCGTCATCGGCCCTGGCGAGCCCGGCACGGAGATAGTCCTGGCGCCGGTCGTTGGCGCGCAGATCGGTGCCGAGCCTCGCGCGATCCGTAAGGTCGATTGCGGGGGTACCCAGCATCCGGTCGATGACGGGCCCCAGGAAAATCAGGGCGCAGACCATCGAGGACACGGGATTGCCCGGAAAGCCCAGCAGGGCGGTCGCGGCGAGGCGGCCGAACATCAGCGGCTTGCCCGGGCGCATGGCGATGCGCCAGAAATCGAGCTCCAAGCCTTCCTCGCCCAGGGCCTGTTGGATCAGGTCGTGTTCGCCGACCGAGGCGCCGCCGGTGGTCAGCAGCAGATCGGCGTCGCGCGCCGCGGCGGCGGTCTCGCGGATCGATGGGATCGTGTCGCGGGCGATGCCCAGCATTACCGACTCGCCGCCGCGCGCCCGGACGAAACCGGCGAGGGCGTGGCTGTTCGAACTGACGATCTGGTTGGGGCCGATGGGATCGCCCGGCATGACCACTTCGTCGCCCGAGGCCAGGATGGCGATGCGCGGCTTCTGGCGCACGCGCAGCCAGGGCCGGTTCATGGCGGCGGCCAGACCGATATCCCGCGCGGTCAGGCGGCGCCCGGCGACGATCCCGGTCTCGCCCTCCTTGAAGTCGAGCCCTGCAGGTCGGACATAGGTGCCGGCGGCCACGGCCGCGGCAATACGGATTATCTCGCCTCCCGCCTCAACATCCTCCTGGATGACGATGGCATCGGCGCCCTGAGGCAGGGGCGCACCGGTGAAGATGCGGACGCATTCGCCGGGGCCCAGCGCGCCGTCATGGGACGCGCCGGCCGGCACCGCGCCGACCTGGCGCAGGGTGACGGGGGCGGCGGCGATATCGGCGGCGCGCACGGCATAGCCGTCCATCGCCGAAACGGCGGCGGGCGGCTGGGTGCGGCGGGCGGTCAGATCCTCGGCCAGGACGCGGCCGAGGGCTTCAGACAGGGCGATCTCTTCGGCCGGCAAGGTCGTGAAGGCGTCGAGGATGCGCGCCTGGGCTTCCTCGACGGAAATCATGCCTCGGCCTCGTAGAGGCCCGAGCGGCCGCCC
>JAQCGR010000175.1 GCA_027619995.1 Pseudomonadota bacterium
GCCATTTCGTCGATCGACTTGATATGAGAATCTGTTATTTCCTGGATGTCGCCGCTACGGACACGGTGCTCGTCCTGTGATATCTCACTCTCTTTCTCCATTCGCTTCAGCGTATCCATTCCGTCGCGACGGACGTTACGCACGGCGACGCGCGCCTGCTCTGCATAGCGACCGGCGATCTTGGTCATTTCGATGCGCCGTTCTTCACTAAGCTCGGGGATCGGCACACGGACCAGATTACCTTCGGTCTGCGGATTAAGACCGAGGTCGGATTCCCGGATCGCCTTTTCGACCGATTTGATGACGCTATTATCCCAGACCTGTACAGCCAGCATGCGCGCTTCAGGCACGCTGACCGACGCAACCTGATTGAGCGGCATCTGTGAGCCATAGGCCTCGACGGTTATACTGTCGAGCAAGGCCGTCGATGCGCGACCGGTCCGCAGGCCGGCGAATTCCTTTCTCAACGCCTCTAGCGCGCCATCCATACGCCGCTTAATGTCCTTTGGGTCAGCCGACACGTCTAGCCTCCTCCCGATACAAGCGTGAATTTCCCTTCGCCTTTGAGGACGCGGGCAACTTCGCCTTTATTCTGTATGGAAAACACCAGAATCGGAATGTTGTTCTCCCGGGCGAGCGAAATGGCCGGCGCATCCATGACCTTCAGATCTTTCGACAGAACCTCGAGATAACTCAAGGATTCAAACCGCTTGGCTTCAGGATTGCTCTTGGGGTCGGAATCGTAAACCCCGTCGACCTTGGTGCCCTTGAGCAGCAGGTCGCAATGCATTTCCGAGGCGCGCAGGGCCGCCGCCGTGTCGGTCGTGAAGAACGGATTGCCGGTTCCCGCCGCGAAGATCACCACCCTGCCCCGTTCCAGATGGCGAATCGCCCGCCGCCGGATATAGGGCTCGCAGACCGTCGACATGGGAATCGCGGAAAGAACCCGGGTCTGCATACCCTGCTCTTCCAGAGCGCTCTGCAGGGCCAGGGCGTTGATGACCGTGGCGAGCATGCCCATGTAATCGGCGCTCGCCCGATCGATTCCGGCCGCAGCGCCGGCCACTCCCCGGAAGATATTTCCGCCGCCGACGACAAGGCAGACATCGATTCCCGAAGCCCTGACGCTGGCAATCTCCTGCGCGACCCGGCCGATCGTGTCGGGTTCGATTCCATAGGATTGCGCGCCCATGAGGGCTTCGCCCGATAGTTTCAGCAACACACGGCGATAACGCGGGGCTGGGTCCATCGGTATTGGCTCCTTGCCGGTCGCGCCTTGGCTCTCGATCCGCCTAGTTGCCGAGTTGCGCAGCGACCTCGGCCGCGAAATCGCTTTCCTCGCGTTCGATGCCTTCGCCCAGGGCGAAGCGGCAATAACCGGTCACGGTCGCCGTGCCGCCCGCCGCCTTGGCCGCGTCCTCGACCGCCTTCGACACCTTAGTCTTGCCGTCGAGCACCCAAAGCTGCTCGAGCAGGACTATCTCTTCGTAATATTTGCGCAAGCGACCTTCGACCATCTTCTCGATGATCTCCTCGGGCTTGCCCGAAGAGCGCGCCTGATCGGCCAGGATCGCCCGTTCGTTCTCGAGCGCGGTCGCATCGACGTCCTCGACCCGAAGCGCCTGGGGCGCCGCGGCCGCGACATGCATGGCAAGCTGCTTGCCGATCTCGGCCAACGACTCGGCCGGAAGGCTGGATTCGATGCCGACGAGCACGCCGATCTTGCCCAGATCCGGCGCGGCCTGATTGTGCATATAGCCGCAGATCAGGCCCGATCCGACGGACAGGCTGGCGGAACGGCGCAGCACCATGTTCTCGCCGATCCGGGCGACCAGCGCGGTCAGCTCTTCCTCGACGCTATGGCCCTTGCCCGGATATTCGGCCGCTTTCAGCGCCTCGACATCGCCGCCCGTCTTCAGAGCGACGGCCGCCGCTTCGGCCGCGAAAGCCTGAAAGGACTCATTGCGCGCCACGAAGTCGGTCTCGGCATTGACCTCGACCAAAGCGCCCGTCGTGCCATCGACATGCATCGCGACAAGGCCCTCGGCGGCCACGCGTCCGGCCTTCTTCGCCGCCGCCGCGAGACCCTTCTTGCGCAACCAGATAACGGCATCTTCCATCGCGCCCTCGGTCTCGGTGAGGGCCTTCTTGCAATCCATCATGCCCGCTCCGGTCTTGTCCCGGAGCTGCTTCACGAGACCAGCCGTGATCTCAGCCATATCTAATGTCCTCTATCAATAACCCTGCATAACCCACGGTTTTATCGCGGATAACTCTACGCGCTTGCCGCCGGTGTTTCGGTCTTGGGAGTCTCCGAGGCAGGCTCGGACACGGGCTCCGAAGCAGCCTCCAGCGCGGCCGGCTTCTCCGCCGCTTCGGCGGCCGCGACCAGAGCTTCCGGCGCGTCGACCGGGGCCTCCGGAGCGCTCACGGGCGCCGCCTCTTCGAGCGGCTCCGCAGGCGCCTCCGCGGCGGCACCGACATCGACGCCAGCCACACGCATCTCCTCCTGCAAGCCGTCGAGCACCGATTCGACGACGAGGTCGCAATAAAGGTTGATGGCGCGCAGAGAGTCGTCGTTGCCGGGAATCGGATAGGTGATGCCTTCCGGGTTCGAATTGCTGTCGATCACCGCAACGATCGGAATGCCGAGCTTGCGCGCTTCGGCGACGGCGATGTCCTCCTTGTTCGTGTCGACCACGAAGAGGATGTCGGGCAGGCCGCCCATTTCCTTGATCCCGCCCAGGGCGCGTTCCAGCCGATCCCTCTCGCGGGTCAGGGTCAGAAGCTCCTTCTTGGTCAGAAGCGACGTCGCCTCCTCCGAGCCGAGTTGCTCCTCGACCTGACGCAGACGCCGGATCGAGTTGGAAACCGTCTTCCAATTGGTCAGCATGCCGCCGAGCCAACGGTGATTCACATAGTACTGGCCGCAGCGCCCGGCCGCTTCCGCAACGATCGAGGAGGCCTGGCGCTTGGTGCCGACGAAAAGCACACGCCCGCCCCCCGCCGCCGTGGCGCGCAGCGTCTGCAACGCAGCGTGCAGCATCGGTAGGGTCTGCTGCAGATCGATGATATGAATGTTGTTCCGCACACCGAAGATGTACGGCTCCATGCGCGGATTCCAGCGCTTGGTCACGTGGCCGAAATGCACGCCAGCTTCCAAGAGCTGACGCATGGAGAATGTTGGCATCGCCATGGTTTGTTTCCTTTTCCGGTTAAGCCGCCGCGAGCGTGTCGTCCGCCGGTTTCTACCGACGGACACCGGAGCGAAGGACCCGATGTCTCCAGGCCCACCGCATGCCCGCGTGTGGATTTGCGCCTATGCGCGGCGTAGTGATACCGCCCCGGGGCGGCAAATTCAAGACGAAAGGCCCCGGTCCCGGAGATATAACACGGCCGGACGCCGGCCCCCTAGATTTCCCGCACGTCGATCACGCCGGGGATCGCCTTGATCGCGGCGCGGGTCGGCGGGGCCACGGTGAAACGGCCGGGCAGCATGATCTCGGCCTCGCGCCCGCCCTCGACGGGCACCACGACCACGACATTGCCCCTGCCCTTGCGCTCGCGCGCCAGGACGCTGGACAGGCTGCGCACGGGCTCCGCAGCGGCGAGCCAGACGCGCAGACCGGTATCCGTGGTCGCAGCCGCTTCGTCCAGGGGCGTGACCTTCTGGGCCATGATCTTGACGGTGTCGTCGTCCAGCCGCGCCTCACCCTGAATCAGCAGGGGCGCCCCGGATTCGAGCAGCTCGCGTGACTGGGCCAGGACCTCGGCGAACATCACGGTCTCGAACACGCCGGTGGCGTCGGAAAGCTGGACGAAGGCGAAGCGGTTGCCGCGGGCGCTGGTCCGTTCCTGCTTGCCGATCATCGTGCCGGCCAGCTTGATCCGCGCCGCCCCGCCGGAGGCCGCGAGATGAGCGGGCAAACCACGCGCGGATTGCACACCAAGCCGGTCCAGGGTCGTGCCATAGGCGTCGAGCGGATGGGCCGACAGATAGAAGCCGACCGCGTCGAATTCGTGCTGCAATTTGTCGGCCGACGGCCAATCGGGCCGGTCGGGCAAGGCAAAGGCCGGGCCGGTCGGCACGGTTTCGGCCCCGAACAGGCTTTGCTGGTTGCTGCCCCGCTCGCTCGCCGAAAGCTGGGCGAAGCGCAGCAGCGGTTCGATCGCCGCATGGGCCTGGGCCCGGTTGGGCAGCAGGCCGTCGAAGGCGCCCGCGCAGACCAGGTTTTCGAGTTGGCGCTTGTTGATCAGATGGGGGTCGACGCGCTGGGCGAAGTCGAAGATATCGCGGTATTCGCCCTGCTCCTGGCGATCCGCCACCAGGGTTTCCATCGCCATCCGGCCGACATTCTTGATCGCGGCGAGAGCGTAGCGGATGGCGCCCTTATCCTCCTTGTCCGCGGGCTTCGCGCGCTCGACCGAGAAGACGGCGGTGGAACGGTTGATATCGGGCGGCAGCAGGGGCAGTTCGAGCCGGTCCAACTCCTGACGGAAGACGCCGAGCTTGTCGGTGTTGCCCATGTCCAGGGTCATCGAGGCGGCCAGGAATTCGAGCGGATAGTTCGCCTTCAGATAGGCCGTCTGATAGGCGACCATGGCATAGGCGGCGGCATGGGATTTATTGAAGCCGTAGCCCGCGAATTTCGAAACCTGATCGAAGATCGCCGAGGCCTTGGCCTTGGGCACGCCGCGCGCAACCGCGCCATCGGTGAAGGTCTGGCGCTGGGCGTCCATCTCCGACTGGATCTTCTTGCCCATGGCGCGGCGCAGCAGGTCGGCGCCGCCCAGGGTGTAGCCCGCCAGGATCTGGGCGATCTGCATCACCTGTTCCTGGTAGACCATGATCCCCGCGGTCTCGCGCAGGGTGTCCTCCAGGGACGGATAGAGGTAGTCGGGCTCCTCCTCGCCATGGCGGCAGGCGATGAAGCGCGGGATATTGTCCATCGGGCCCGGCCGGTAGAGCGCGACCAGCGCGATGATGTCTTCGAAGCGATCCGGGCGCAGGCGGCGCAGCACGTCGCGCATGCCCGAGCTTTCCAATTGGAACACCCCGGTCACCTCGGCCCGGCCCATCATGGCGTAGGCGCCGGCATCGTCGAGCGGCAGGTTGGACAGATCGATGGTCACGCCCCGCTGCTCGATCAGCTCCTTAGCGCGGGCCAGGACGGTCAGGGTTTTCAGTCCCAGGAAATCGAACTTCACCAGCCCGGCCTTCTCGACCCATTTCATGCTGAACTGGGTCACGGGCATGTCGGAGCGCGGATCGCGGTAGAGCGGCACGATCTCGTCGAGCGGCTGGTCGCCGATCACCACGCCCGCCGCATGGGTCGAGGCATGGCGGTAGAGGCCTTCGAGCCGGATCGCGATATCGATCAGCTTGGCGACCGTCGGATCCTCGGCCCGCATCGATTTGAGCGCGGGCTCGTCCCGCACGGCGACGGACAGGGGCGTCGGGTTGGCCGGATTGTTCGGCACCAGCTTGCAGATCCGGTCGACCTGACCGTAAGGCATCTGCAGCACCCGGCCGACATCGCGCAGGGCGGCGCGGGCCTGCAAGGTACCGAAGGTGATGATCTGGGCGACCCGATCGCGGCCGTATTTCTGCTGGACGTAATGGATAACCTCGTCGCGCCGGTCCTGGCAGAAATCGATGTCGAAATCGGGCATCGACACGCGTTCCGGGTTCAGGAACCGCTCGAACAGCAAGCCGAAGCGAAGAGGGTCGAGATCCGTGATGGTCAAGGACCAGGCGACGACCGAGCCCGCGCCGGAACCGCGCCCCGGCCCCACCGGAATGTCCTGCTCCTTCGCCCAGCGGATGAAATCCGCGACGATCAGGAAATAGCCGGGAAAGCCCATGTCGATGATGGTTTTCAGTTCGAAATCGAGCCGCTCGCGGTATCGCTTGGCCGTGGCCTCGCGCTCGGCCGCATCCATCTCTTCGGTATAGACCTGCTTCTCGAGCCGTTCGGCCAAACCTTCGGTCGACTGGCGGCGCAGTTCATCCGCCTCGTCGCTCACTGCGCCGGTGGTATAGGCCGGCAGCATCGGATCGCGCGGCTCGGGCATATAGGCGCAGCGCCGGGCCACGACCAGGGTGTTGTCCAGCGCCTCGGGCAGATCGGCGAAGAGCGCGCGCATGTCCTTGGCACTCTTGAAGCGGTGCTCATGGGTGACGCGCCGGCGCTCCGTCTCGGCGACATAAGTGCCGCCGGCGATGCAGAGCAACGCGTCATGAGCCTCGTACATGTCGCCCGTGGCGAAGAAAGGCTCGTTGGTCGCGACCAGCGGAATGTCATGGGCATAGGCCAGATCGATCAGGCCCGGCTCGATCGCCTCCTCGACCGGCATGCCGTGGCGCTGCAACTCGACATAGAGGCGGCCGGGAAACAGATCGGCGAGATGTTTCAGCACGGCCTCCGCCGCCAGGGCGTTGCCCTCGGCCAGCAGACGCCCGACCGGTCCCGCCGGCCCGCCGGTCAGAGCGATCAGCCCATCGGTCCGGCCGTCCAGATCGACATAGTCGATATGAGGCTGTTGGGCCGCATCGGTTTCCAGGAAGGACTTGCTGACCAGCTTCAGCAGGTTGCGATAGCCCACCTCGTTCTGCGCCAGCAGGACGATCTGGTCGGTGACCATCCTGTGCGCCGGGCCGGGCGCCGACGCGCCGCTGCCGTTCGACCCCTCGCCCTCCGCCGGCGCCGCGCTGTCGGGGCGCAGGGCAAGCTGGCAACCGATGATCGGCTGCACCCCCGCGGCCGAGGCCGCCTGGGCGAATTCCAGCGCGCCGAACAGGTTGCCCGAATCCGCGATCGCCGCGGCCGGCATGGCCCCGTCTCGGCACAGCCCGACAAGCTGGTCGATCTTGATTGCCCCTTCCGAGAGCGAATAGGCGCTATGGACGCGCAGATGAACGAATTCGGCGTGGGGCATCGCGGGCACTTCAGCTGGTGCGGATCGACAGGATTCCACACCAGCGCGAAGGAGTCATGCATCTAGAGCATTTTTCGATCACTCGGGTTCATAGCCGGCGGCGGCGAAGTAGTTGGCACATTCGGCTGGC